>NZ_JBBMFA010000100.1:0-40181 GCF_040096265.1 Ruthenibacterium intestinale | reverse complement strand
ACTTCATTCTACCACAGGGGGCTGTATGAACTCCTTTTTATTTCCCTAAAGTGTTGCACTTGATAGTATAATTCACCAAAACAATAAAACAGAGCAGCGCTTGCGCGCTGCTCTGTTTTTTGTTGACAAAATGCATCACAGCTTTCAAACGCTGTCTTTTTGCGCTTTGATTACATGGGTGGCGCTCCACTGGCCGAGAACTTCTATTTCGGAAAAACCGGCGGCCTGCAAGGCCTGAATCTCATGGGCGACCGTCAGCGGAGTGTCGTAATGATAAAATGCGCTGTCACAAATACCCTGTGCGGCCTTCAACCGAAGCAGTTCCTGCCGGAAGCCGATTTCCTCGCTTTCGGTCTGCGCAAAATAGTCGGTCAGAAGAAAAAAGCCGCCGGGGATCAGTGCCTCAAAAATTTTGGTGTACAGGGGGATTTTTTCTTCCAGCGTGAAATGATGAAGCGACTCCACGGACACAACGGCGTCATAGCAGCAGGCATCGAAGGAAATGTCAAAATAGGAGCCTTGCACAAAAGTCAGGTCCTTATCGGAATATTTTTCAGCCAACGCCTGCAGTAGTTTGTCTGCCAGATCAATGCCTGTGATCCGGGCCGAGGGGTTCAGCTGAAAGTAATACCTCAATTCCAGCCCGGTCCCGCAGCCCAGGTCCAGAACACGAGCGTGCGGGTGCATGGGCAGCTGTTTGGCCGTAAAAGGGTAGAACTCTCTGGCCCCGGCGATGGCATTTAGCTGGTGTTCCTCGTATTCGTCGATTCGACTGTTGAAAAAGTCATTCATTTTTTCGAGCATGCTGTTTGTCACAACCTTTGTTGAAGATGAAAAAGGCGGCGGCCTGACAAATGTCAAACCGCCGCTGAGAAATCTGTGTGCGAAAACCGCCCTGGCTGATGCGGCGGTACGAAACGATTAGGCGTTCCAGGTCATCATCTTTTTGGCTGCTTTGTAGATGTCTCCACAACCCAGCGTGATCACGAGGTCGCCGGGTTCTGCGTTTCGCATTACGTGGTCCACCACTTCGTCAAATGTATTGAACCAGACGCTGCCCGGAATTTTAGCGGCCAGATCCTTGGTGCGCACGGTGTAATCCTCGGCGCGTTCGCGGCTTCCCATGATTTCCGTCATTACCACATGGTCAGCAATGGAAAGGACCCGTGCAAAATCGTCCAGCAGCATTTGCGTGCGCGTGTAGGTAAAGGGTTGGAAAACGGCCCACACATGTTTGTACTGCATCTCACGGGCAGCCAGCAGGGTAGCCTCCAGCTCCGTGGGATGATGCGCGTAGTCATCCGCAATGGTCACGCCGTTGTTTTCACCCAGGAATTCAAAGCGGCGTCCGGCCCCACGGAAAGCGGCAATGCCCGCGGCGCACTGTTCGGGAGTGCAGCCGGCAGCACTGGCGCAGGCGAAGGCGGCAAGCGCGTTGTAAACGTTGTGTTCGCCCGGTACGTTCAATTCAATATGAATTCCTTTGACCCCGTGTACTTCCAGATCAAAGCAGAAGAAAGAGGGGCGGTATTCATGAATGTTGATGGCACGGTAATCCGCCGGCTGACGGGTGCTGATGGTGGTGATATGGCGGTCAATGCTTCCAATCACTTCCACCGTGTTGGCATCGTCAATATTGGCCACGACCGTATTGGTGGTCAGCAGGGCAAATTTGCGGAAAGATGCCTTCAGATTCTCCATGGTTTTGAAAAATTCCAGGTGATCTGCATCCACATTCAGAATGACGGATAAATAAGGCACCAGATGCAAAAAGGTGTTGCTGTACTCACAGGCTTCCACCACAATTTCTTTTCCCGCGCCGTACCGGCCGTAAGCATCGATCAGCGGCAGTTTTCCTCCGATTACAGCAGCCGGGTCGGTGCCGGCCATCACCATGATCTGTGTGGTCATGGCGGTGGTGGTGGTTTTTCCGTGGGTGCCCGCGATGCACAGAGGATGGGGATAAGTATTGGCTACATATCCCAGCATGATGCTGCGCTCTACCGCAGGAATTCCCAGACGCTGTGCTTCTTCCACCTCCGGGTTCCCCTTCATGATGGCGGCGCTGTACACCACCAGTTCTGCACCGTGAACATTCTCCGCCTTGTGTCCCATGGAGATGGGAATGCCCATTTTGCGTTCCCGCTCAATGATATCCCCTTCATTCACGTCAGAGCCGGTGATCTCATAACCGACCTCGTGAAGAATCTGTACCAGCGGAAACATGCCGCTTCCGCCGATTCCAACAAAATGAAGTTTGGTCTTGCCATCCAGCAATGTGCTGTCAAATGCGTTCATCGGTCATTCACCTCTTAACAGATATTATATAATTTTTTTTGCATAAAATAAACAATTAGAGAAAATTTTTGGTATAATGCACTTAGATCAGACAAAACCAGTTAAAGGAGTTGGACGGCATGACTGCGGAGGGACCCGGGCAGAACTATCTTTTGGAGGACGGTGTGCTGCGCTGTACGGCGCCCTCGCCGGATCGTTTCTATCAGGAAGATCCGTCCCGCATTCTGGAACTGTTCACCGCCTGCGCGGCATGGAACTGCACCGTGGAAATTGAAACATACGCGGCCGCATTGAAAAATGTTTCTCTGCTGAACCGCCTGCCGGGTACGGTCTTGCGGGAAAGCGTACAGAGCCTTTTGCTCTCGGACATGCCGCAGGCGCTGGATCCGTTGATCGCGGCCGGGGCATTTGCCTCTTACGGAATTGCAAACAGCATTTCCTGCCTGTGCGATCTGCAGCAGGTGCCCTGCACCATGGAGACGCGCTGGTGGTCCTTTTTGCGTATGTGCAATGCCAATTATCGGTTTGTCTGCGAACGGTTTGGCTTTTCACAGCGCTTTGCAGAAGCACTGGTCGGCCTGGACCGGCTGGCTGCCACCCGGACGCTGCCGGACAGCATCCAGGCGCTGAAATATCTTCTGAGCACGCTGCCGGAAATTGATTATGAGGCGGCGGTTCAAACATTCCTTCTCCATGACGCCCGTTGGGAAGGCCAGCTGGAGCTTTTTGAACAGCTGCGTGAAACGGGTGAGCCTTATCTTGTGCGTCATTTGGCGGTGACCCCGGCGGAGCTGCTGGCGTCCGGCGTACCTGCGGCAAAAATGAACCGGGTCCTGCGCGCCCTTTTGGATGCGGTGATCAAGGCGCCGTCCGTCAACACACAGCCGGCACTGATGATGCTGGCAGGAACACTGAAAGACCAATATCGCTGATTTTTTCGGGAAGGCGGCTGTCCGCCTTCCTTTTTTGCGGCTTGTTTGCAACCGCTTTTTCGACATGTTATAATGAACAAAATCTTTTCTCTGGAGGCATCTGCTTTGAAAACGGCATTGGTGGGCTGCACGGGCTTCGTGGGCGGTAATCTTGCGGCCAGACATTCCTTCGACGGATTGTATCATTCAACGGATGTGGAGTGTGCATTTGGCACTTCGCCGGATCTGCTGGTCTATGCGGGAATGCCGGCTGCAAAGTATTTGGCAAACAAAGACCCCGAGCAGGATTGGCAAGTGGCGGAAAACGCCGTTCGCAATATGGAACGGATCCATCCGCGCAAGCTGGTGCTCATCAGCACAGTGGATGTTTATGCGCAGCCGAATGCCGTGGACGAGGATACGCCGGCTGACTGCAACCAGCAGCAGGCTTACGGCCGCAACCGCGCAAGATTGGAACAGTGTGTGCGTGAGCAGTGGCCGGATGCGCTGATCGTTCGTCTCCCGGGGTTATTTGGGCAGGGACTGAAAAAGAATTTTATCTACGATTTTCTGCACCGGACGCCGGCGATGCTGAAGACGGAAAAATATCACGAGCTTTCCCAAAAAAGCGCACTGGTCCAAAAGGGATATGTTCCTGCGCAAAATGGGTTTTATCGCAAAACCGCACAGGGAGAACTTGCGGATGCGCTGGAAGGCTGGTTTATTCAAAACGATTTTAACGCGCTGTGCTTTACCGACAGCCGTGCTGATTATCAGTTTTATGATTTGAGCTGCTTGTGGAATGACCTTTCCAAAGCGCTTGCAGAGGATCTCACGTTATTGAATCTGAGCACCGAACCGGTTCAGGCTGCGCAGCTGTATGCATTTTTAAGTGCAGGCGAAGCTTTTTGCAACGAATGCGCGCCGACGCCGCCCCGTTATGATATGCGCAGCAGACATGCGGATTTGTGGAATGGGTCGGACGGGTACTGCTATGACCGCGAAACAGTGCTTCGGCAGATTGCGAAGTTTGTTTCGGAAACCCGCTGAGCAAAGATCAAAGGAGAGATTGTTTTGTCCGAAAAACAGAGAATTCATCTGGCTGTGTCCAACATCGGGTTTGAGGCCCGGGATGATGAGACTGTTTGGCGCAGTTTGCGGCAATGGGGATATGAGGGACTGGAAATCGCGCCCACCCGGCTGGTGGGAACGCGGCCTTACACAAAATGTGTGCAGGCCGGCGAAAAAGCGCGGATGCTGCGCGACCAGTATGGCCTGTGCATTCCGTCCATGCAAAGTATATGGTTTGGACAAAGCGGGAATATTTTTGACGGGGAGCAGGCGGAACGACTTACTGCATATACCCGGCGGGCGGTGGATTTTGCCGTGGCGGTGGGGTGTCCCAGCCTTGTATTCGGCAATCCGCGCCAGCGCGTAATGGCAGAAGAGAACCGGCCGGAAGATGTGCTGGATTTTTTTGCACAGATTTCGGCGTATGCCTGCCAGAAAGGCGTGCGGATCGCGCTGGAGGCCAATCCGGCGGTTTACGGAACCAATTTCTGCAATACAACGGCCCAGGCGCTGGATTTTGCGGCTTGCGTGCCGGGTTTGAAAATGAACTATGACCTGGGGACCATGCTGACCAATGGAGAGTCGCTGGACTTGCTGTTTGATCATCTGGCACAGGTGAGCCATATTCACATCAGCGAGCCGGGGCTTGCGCCGGTCCGCGTCCGAGAGGTCCATCGTGAACTGGCGAGCGGACTCCGTGCCGCCGGGTATGCAGGATTTGTCTCAGTAGAGATGAAAACACAGGAATTCTCGGTGGTGGAGCGAGTACTGAAAGAAACGGCGGAGGTATTTGCGTGATACAGGTAGAGGCGCAGCCGGGAGTACCGGCATACCGGAAAGAAGAATTTTCAGGCAGGACTTCGTCGTACTGTGTGCTGATTCCGGTCATCAATGAGGGCGAGCGCATTCAGGCGGAATTGATCCGCGCGCAGAAAGCGGGCGTTCCGGATCTGGCGGATATCATCTTGTGCGACGGCGGTTCCACCGACGGCAGCACGGAATGGGAAAAACTGAAAAAAGCAGGCGTCAATACGCTGCTGGTAAAAACCGGGCCCGGCAAACAGGGAGCACAGCTGCGGATGGGGATTTCCTTTGCGCTTGCACGCGGGTATGAGGGAGTGATCACCGTAGACGGAAACAATAAGGATTCCGTGGAAAGCATTCCTCTTCTGATCCAAAAATTGCGCGATGGATATGATTTTGTGCAGGGAAGCCGCTTTGTGAAAGGCGGCCGGGCGGTCAATACGCCCTGGCAGCGCTGGCTGGCGGTTCGCCTGATCCATGCGCCGGTGATCAGCCTGACTGCCCGGCAGCACTTTACGGATACGACCAACGCTTTTCGGGCTTATTCCCGCCGCTATTTGATTCACCCGGAAGTGCAGCCCCTGCGGGATATCTTTTCAGGTTATGAACTGCTGGCGTATCTTTCCGTGCGCGCTTCACAGCTGGGCTTGAAAGCGTGCGAAGTGCCGGTGGCTCGCGTGTACCCCAAAACCGGTAAAACGCCTACCAAAATCAAGGGAATGCGGGGCAATACGGAACTTTTAAAGATTTTGTTTGCGAATCTTCGGGGCGCTTACGTCCCCGGAAACGAGGAGAAACGGCGGAAATGAAATGTGATAAGGTCATTTTAGGCGCGGGGCTTTACGGTCTGTACGCAGCGGAAAGATGCGGCCGCCGCGGCGAACAGGTGGTCGTGCTGGAACGCGACCCGGCGCCGTTCATGCGTGCCACTTACATCAATCAGGCAAGGGTGCATATGGGGTACCACTACCCGCGCAGTTATTCCACCGCCATCAAGTCCGCGCATTATTTTGAGCGCTTTCATCGGGATTTTTCCTTTTGTGAACATACGGAGTTTCAGCAGATTTATGCCACCAGTGCGCATTTCAGTTGGACAAATGCAGATGAATTTCGACGCTTTTGCCGTGCAGCCGGGATTTTTTGTGAAGAGGTCTCTGCGGAAAAATTCTTTCAGCCCGGTATGTGCGATGGAGCTTTTTTAACCCGTGAGTATACTTATGACGCGCAGATTTTGAAACAGTATTATCTTGAACAGCTTTCTGCGCTGGAAAATGTACAGCTGCGCTTTTCTTCAAAACCGGAGCACATTGAAAAGGGCGGGGACATCTGGCAGGTAACTGCTTCCGACGGCACCGTTTGGGAGACACCGTATCTTTTGAACGCCACCTATGCGGGTGTGAATGATGTGCATACTCTGATGGGCTATGAACCCTTCAAGATCAAGTATGAATTGTGTGAGATCATTTTGTGCGATGTGCAGGCGCCGCTGCAAAACGTGGGCATTACGGTGATGGACGGCCCGTTCTTTTCCATTATGCCCTTTGGAAAAACAGGCCTGCACAGCCTGACCAGTGTGACGTTCACTCCGCATATGACCAGCTACAGTGCTCTGCCGACGTTTGCGTGTCAGGCATCCAGTGAAGGGGCGTGCCGACCTGGCAGTTTGGCCAACTGCAATCAGTGCCCGGAGAGACCGGCTTCGGCCTGGCCCTACATGAGCCAGCTGGCGCGCGCTTATCTGAAGGAAACGTACGGCTTTTCTTACAGGAAGAGCCTGTTCAGCATGAAGCCGATTCTGAAGGCCAGCGAGATCGATGACTCAAGGCCCACCGTTGTGCGCGTGATGGAACAAACGCCTACATTTGTGAGCGTGTTGTCGGGAAAAATCAATACGGTTTATGATTTGGACGAGGTATTGTAAACATGGAGAATACGCAGAGAAAAGAATCCAATTTTGTTTCGGTGGTCGGCTATTTGCATGACAGCAGTGCTTTTGTGCAGAAGTTTCTGGAGAAAGTGACCGGTGTGATGCAACGCCATTTCGATCACTATGAAGTGATTCTGGTGGATGATTGCTGCCGGGATGACAGTGTGGAACAGGTGCGCGCCTTTGTGAGCCGCGCTTCCCAGAATGTTCCGGTGACGATTGTGACCATGAGTGTCTGGCAGGGAATGGAGCTGGGCATGAATGCGGGCGTGGATATTTCCGTAGGGGATTTTGTCTTTGAATTCGATTCTCTGGAGATCGACTATGAACCGGAACTGATTTTTCAGGCTTACCAAAAGGCGCTGACAGGATATGATATCGTCACGGTGGGACCGGTCAAAAACCGCAGCTTTTCAAGCAGTTTGTTTTACCGTGTGTTCAATGCCAGTTCCGGTTCGCGTTATCCGATCCAGACCGATGTGTTCCGGGTGCTGAGCCGGCGCGCGGTCAATCGGGTGCGTGCAGTTTCACCCACTCCGGCTTATCGAAAGGCAGCCTATGCGGCGTGCGGTTTGAAAGCGTATTCCATGCGGGATGAAAGAATTCCCCACACGCGGGACGTCAACGAAGCCCTGCGCTTTTCGCTTGCGGCGGATTCTCTGGTGCTGTATACCAATGCGGGGTATCGACTTTCCTGTGGAATCGCGGGGTTGATGCTGCTGGCGACGCTTTTGGAGTTTGTCTATACGCTGGTGATTTATCTTGGCGGCGGAAAACCCATCGAGGGCTGGACGACCACCATGCTGGTGCTGACGCTGGGCTTTTTCGGTGTGTTCCTCATTCTGGCGGTTGTGCTGCGCTATCTGACGCTGTTGGTGGATCTGGTCTTTAAGCATCAGCGCTATTTGGTAGAGGGAATCGAAAAGATTCAAAAAGAACAGAGCGACGCTTGATTTGATGCGTTTCGACCGAAAAACAGGACTTGTTGCACAGATTCTTCTTTTTCGGTATAATATTTTTATTATGTGCGGCCAGACCGGGGAAGTGAAGGGGTCCGTGTCTGGGGAAGGGGGAAGGCAATGAGCTTTCAATCAGCGCGCTTTTTTGTGTTTCTGATCGTTTGCTTGTTTCTCTATTATGCTGTACCCAAACGGTGGAAAAATCTGTTTTTGCTTTTGGCAAGCTGGTTTTTCTATTCGTGTGCGGGAACCGCTTACTTTGTGTTGCTTGTGGTTGTTTCCGCCATTTCCTATGTTGTCGCGGATGTGATCGGCTGTGCCAAAACAAAAGCAGTTCAGACCACAATGCTGGTTTTAGGGCTGGTTATGCTTTTAGGGAATCTCTGCTTTTTTAAGTATTATGACTGGTTCGGTCGCCAGCTGGCCATTGCTGCGTCCAATTTGGGTTCCGCTTATATCCCGCCGGATTACGGCCTCGCGGTTCCTTTGGGCATCAGCTTTTATACGTTTGTTCTGTCCGGATATTTGATTGATGTTTATCAGAGAAAACGGGAGCCGGAGCGAAACTTTGTGAAGCTGGCGCTGTTCGCAAGCTTTTTTCCGCTGGTGTCTTCCGGCCCGGTGGAGCGCAGCACAGGGCTTCTGCCGCAGTTTGACAGACCGGCACCTTTTCAGTACGATGTCTTTTGCCAGGGCGCATCGCGCATTCTGTGGGGCTTTTTCAAAAAATTTGTGGTCGCGGATACACTGGCAGTTGTCGTGAACCGAGTGTTTTTGGATGTCACAGTTCACACAGGGCCGTATCTGCTGCTGGCAGCGCTGTTTTATTCTTACCAGCTGTATTGCGACTTTTCTGGTTATTCCGACATCGCGATCGGCATGGCGCGCCTGTTTGGGTTTGATGTGATCGAGAACTTCCGCCGGCCGTTTGCTGCTCACAGTTTCAGCGATTTGTGGCGGCGCTGGCATATTAGTTTAACCAGCTGGTTCCGTCAGTATCTTTATTTCCCATTGGGCGGAAGCCGAAAGGGAACGATTCGCACATACCTGAACATTCTGCTGATTTTTCTGGTGAGCGGCATCTGGCACGGCACCGGCTTGAACTTTGCAATCTGGGGCCTCTTGAATGGGGTTTATATGGTCTTGGGAAGAGCAAGCGGGAACCGGCGGGCGGTGCTGGCGCGCCGCAATCCGCTTTATCGCTGGGCATGGCTGAAAGCGCTCTGCCAAATCGGAATCGTCTACCTGCTGTTCACAAGCTGCATTGTGTTTTTCCGCGCAGAAAACCTGACGCAGGCGCTGTGGTTTTACAGCCGCCTTGCAACCGGATGGACGGATTTATTCCATCCGATGGCGGTCCTGAACGGGCTGCGGAACATGGGCGTAGGTTATGCAACGGGGGTTCCTGTGCTGATTGGTGTCCTCATGGTGGAATGGGGAGAGTGGCGCGCAGAAAAAGAAGGATGCAGCATGGGCGCCTGGATCTGCCGGCGGCCGTTTGCACAAAAGATGGCGATTTACTATTTGCTTTTGCTGGCGCTGGCTTTCTGGGGCAAACTGGGCACATCATCCTTTATTTACTTTCAGTTCTAACGGAGGGATGGCATGAAACGTTTTTTAAAAGGAGCGCTGTGCTTTCTTCCGTTTGTGATTCTGATCGTGGGTGTCAATTTTTATGCAGATCCGGCCAATGTGCTTCGCACCGGCTATGAGCGCACGGTGGCGGAGATTTTGGCCGGCGGAGAAAATGCCTCCAATCTGCGTAATATGGATGACCGGTTGTTTATGGAAGAATATGTATCGCTCCGAAAAGACCCCATTGGTACGCTGGTTCTTGGATCCAGTCATTCCATGCAGATCACAAAGGAACTGACGGGGGACGAAAATACATTCTGCGCAGGAATGACAGGCGCGGATTTGCGCGACTGTATTTCAGCTTACCGTTTGTTTCGGGAGAATGGATTTACACCCGAACGGGTGATTTTGGTGGTCGATTGCTGGTTTTTGTGCGAGGAAACGCAGGAGCCGCGGGCAATGACCGATGGTTACGAGGCGTTTTGCAAGGAAAACGGGCTGTTGCCGGTACAGACGGAAGCGGCGCAGTTTTCTTTGAAAAAGCTGACGCAGAAGTGGAGTCAGGCTGTTTCGTTGCCGTATTTTCAATCCAGTTTGGACTATTTAAAAAAAGGCCTTCAGAATGACCGGGACCCTGTGGCGACGGATTCGTTTTATACAGACACGGATATGCGCCGGGCGGATGGAACATATTGTTACAATCAGGAACTGCGGAACGTGCAGGAAGACCAGACGCATGACCGGGCGGTGAACTACATCATTGCAACGCCGGAATTTGCGAAAAACTTTACGACCGTGTCCGCCAATCTGGAGAATCAGCTGATCGCTTTTATCACTTCCATGCAGGAAGACGGTGTGCAGGTCGCGCTGATGCTGCCGCCGTTCCATCCGGAATATTATACCTATATGACACAGACGGAACTTTATACGAAGATTCTGATGGTGGAGCCGGTGGTGCAGCAGATTGCGGAAACCTGCGGTGTGCGTCTGTTCGGCTCTTTTGATCCGTCCAAGTGCGGCCTGAGCGCACTGGATTTTTACGATGGGCTGCATTGCTCCGACCAGGCAATGTATCGCTTTTATCCGGAAAATCTGTTTGATCTCTAGGAGGAAATTTTGGCAACTGTTTTAATCATAGGGGCCGGCGCTGCCGGCCTGTTTTGCGCCGGAGCAGCTGTGCGCGCAGGACATCAGGTCACGGTTCTGGAACATATGCCCCGACCGGGAAGAAAAATTCTGGTCACCGGCAAAGGGCGCTGCAACCTGACCAACGCGTGCGAGCCGGACGAATTTTTGAAGCATGTGCGCCGCAATCCGCGGTTTCTTTATTCCGCGCTGAGCGCATGTCCGCCCTCATTTGTCATGCAGCTTTTTGAGCAGCAGCTGGCTGTTCCGCTGAAAGTGGAGCGGGGCCGCCGGGTGTTTCCGCAAAGCGACCGCGCGCAGGATATTTTGGATGCTCTTTTGCGTTGGGCGGAAGGCGCAACCATTCTTTTCACGGGCGCCAAGTCCTTGTTGCTGGAGGACGGTGTATGCAAAGGTGTGGAACTGGTGAATGGGCAGAAGCTTCGCGCCGACTGGGTCGTGGTGGCCACAGGCGGCGTTTCCTATCCGGTCACAGGCTCTACGGGCGACGGTTATCGGTTGGCAAGGCAGGCGGGGCACACAGTCGTTCCACCGGAGCCGAGCCTGGTTTCTCTGGTGGAAGACGGCAATGTATGCAAACGGATGATGGGACTGCCGCTTCGCAATGTGGAGCTGACGCTGTATGAGGGCAAAAAGGTTCTGTTCCGGGAAATGGGCGAGATGCTGTTCACTCATTTTGGCGTGTCCGGTCCGCTGGTCCTCAGCGCCAGTGCGCACATTCGTGATATGAAGAAATATTCCTATCGCCTTTCGGTGGACTTGAAACCGGCGCTCAGTTTCGAGAAGCTGGAAAAACGCATTGATTCAGATTTTTTGCAGTTTGCCGGGAAAGAGGCAAAAAGCTGTTTGGATAAACTTCTTCCGGCCAGCATGCGCCCTGTTATGCTTGAAAAATGGGGAGTGGAGCCGGATAAGAAGGTGAATCAGATCACCCGTGCAGAACGGCGTGCCCTGTGTGAACTTTTGAAGGCATTCCCCATTGCCCTGAAAGAAAAAGGGGATTTGCAGCATGCGGTAATCACCAGCGGCGGCGTGCAGGTCCGGGAAGTGGACCCCAAAACCATGCAGAGTAAATGCTGTCCGGGCCTTGCGTTTGCAGGCGAGGTGTTGGACGTGGACGCCTACACGGGCGGTTACAATTTAGGCATCGCATTTGCCACGGCATATGCCGCTGCCATGCATATGGAGGAGAGAAGAGAATGATCGCAATTGCAATTGATGGACCGTCCGGTGCGGGAAAATCCACACTGGCACGCCGGCTGGCGGCTTGGTTCGGTTATATTTATGTGGATACAGGAGCCATGTACCGCACAGTAGGACTCTGTGCTGTGAAAAATGGAGTAAACCCGAAAGATGCGGATGGAGTGGCCGCGCTTTTGCCCCGTACGGAGATTCGCCTGGCATACCAGGACGGAACCCAGCATGTGTTTTTGAACGGTGAGGATGTGTCCGGCCAGATCCGGACAGAGCAAATTTCCATGGCTGCCTCTGATGTATCTGCCATTCCTGCGGTGCGCGCCTTTTTGCTGGACACGCAGCGAAGCCTGGCGGAAAAAAACAATGTGCTGATGGATGGGCGCGACATCGGAACGGTGATCCTGCCGCATGCACAAATCAAAATTTTTCTGACGGCTTCTCCTGAAGAACGGGCACGGCGTCGTTATGAAGAACTGCAGGCACGGGGAGAGACCGTCAGCTATGAGACCGTACTGGAAGACGTGCGGCGGCGTGACGATCAGGATTCCAACCGCGCGCTGGCTCCCTTAAAACCCGCTCCGGATGCAGTGCTGGTGGATACGACCGGCTGCAGTTTTGAGGAGTCTTTTGAACGCCTCAAACAGGTGATTCAGGAGCGTCTGTAAGGAGAGAAGGATTATGCTTTACTGTATCATTGTGCCGCTGGCCTGGGTGGTCTGGCACCTGGCTTTTCGTATCAAAGTCATCGGGCGGGAGAATCTGATTCATGACCGGGGTTTTGTGTTGGCGCCCAATCACGTGTCTGCGCTGGATCCGGTATTTGTCGTGCTCGCCCGTTTCTGGGGTCGGCGTATGCTGGTGATGGGAAAAGAAGAGTTGTTTCAGATCAATCCCTTTTTCAGCTGGTTTTTCCGCCACGTGGGCGTTGTTCCGGTCCACAGGGGAAAGGGAGACACCGCTGTGGTGGACCAGGCAATTGAGTGCGTCCGCAAAGGACAGGGATTGCTGATTTTTCCCGAGGGAACCCGTTCCAAAGACGGAAATCTGGGCAAACTGAAATCCGGGGCGTTTGTTGTGGCGGCACAGGCGGGCGTGGATATGATTCCCTGCCGCGTTATTTACAAAGGCGGTAAAATGAAACTGTTTGGCCACTGCACAGTTGTTTTTGGAAAGCCGATTCCCGCTGAAAAGCTGACATTGGGACAGCCGCGCAGCGCTGCACGTCTGCGTGAGTGCAAACAGCTTTTGACAGAGGCGCTGGAACAGCTGCTTGCTGAAAATCAGCAATATTTGTGAAGGAAATCGTTATGGAGATAATCAGAGCAAAAACAGCCGGGTTCTGCTTCGGCGTAGACCGGGCGGTTAAATTGACCTATGATCTTTTGGAACAGGGGCACAAAGTGGCAACACTTGGCCCGCTGATCCATAATCCGCAGTGTGTGGCGGACCTTGAGGCAAAGGGCGCGGTGACAGTGGATGACGCGGCGGATCTGCCGGCAGGTTTTGAAGTTGTCATCCGAAGCCATGGTGTTCCGGCGTCTGTGTATGAGAGCCTGCGGGCACAGGGAGCTGTGGTGCACGATGCGACCTGTCCCTTTGTGGCAAAAATTCATCGTCTGGCACAGCGTGCCGGAGAAGAGGGAAAACCGCTTTTGGTGGCGGGTGACAGTACGCATCCGGAAGTTGTTGGAATCGTGGGGCATACCACCGGACCGGTTTTTGTTTTTTCAAATTTGGAAGAACTGGAACGCTTAAATTTGCCAGAAATTTCCAAAAATGGAGGATTTGTGGTTGCGCAAACCACTTTTGAAGCAAAAAAATGGCGGGAATGTGTAGAGTTTCTCAAAAAAGTCTATACAAATCTCGAGATATTTGATACAATATGTAATGCTACATGGGCGAGGCAGCACGAGGCAGAGTGTTTGGCCAGACAGTGCGATCTGATGATCATCATTGGCGGTCGGCATTCTTCCAATACCCAAAAGCTGGTCACAGTGGCAGGGCACTACACAAAAGCGGTTTCCATTGAGACCGCAGCCGAACTGCAAAAAGGTTGGTTTGATGGAGTGCAGAAAGTCGGTGTGACCGCGGGTGCGTCTACACCGTCGTCTATTATTGAGGAGGTACTGAGCAGTATGAGCGAGGAAATTCGTGAAGAGGAACTGAGCTTTGAGGAGATGATCGACGCTTCCTTGAAGCCGATTTACAACGGAAAGGTCGTCAAGGGCATTGTCACCGCTGTGGCTCCCAGCGAGATCCAGGTTGACATCGGCACGAAGCAGACTGGTTTCGTCAAGCTTGAGGAACTCACTAATGACCCTTCTGCCAAGGCGGAAGATCTGGTCAAGAAAGGTGACGAGCTCGACCTCATTGTGACGAAAGTGAACGACCAGGAAGGCATCGTCTACCTGTCCAAAAAGCGTTTTGATGAGAACAAGGGCAAAGAAGAAGTGGCTGCTGCTGTGGAAAGCGGTGAGATCATGGACGGTTATGTCACCGAGGCAAACTCC
The DNA here is from genome assembly GCF_040096265.1 of Ruthenibacterium intestinale. Classification (NCBI taxonomy): domain Bacteria; kingdom Bacillati; phylum Bacillota; class Clostridia; order Eubacteriales; family Oscillospiraceae; genus Ruthenibacterium; species Ruthenibacterium intestinale. The sequence goes on along the minus strand of NZ_JBBMFA010000100.1, from coordinate 25,783 downwards.
GGCGGTTTGGTTGCGCTGGTGAAAAATGTCCGCGTGTTCATTCCCCGTTCTCAGGCCACGTTGCGTCACAGCGAGGATTACACCGCGCTGGTGAAACAGAATGTGAAACTGAAAATCAAACAGTGCGAGGGTCGTCACATTGTGGGTTCCATCCGCGAAGTGCTGGCGGAAGAGGCCGACAAGAAGCGCGAGGCGTTCTGGAGCGACGTTGAGATCGGCAAGAAATATACCGGCGTTGTCAAGAGCCTGACCAATTACGGCGCGTTTGTTGACATCGGTGGTGTGGACGGGCTGGTACATATCAGCGAGCTGTCCTGGAACCGCATCAAACATCCTTCTGAGGTTGTGAATGTGGGCGACACCATCGAGGTTTATGTGAAAGATCTGGATACGGAGAACAAGAAGGTTTCTCTGGGCTACAAGAAGGCTGAGGACAATCCTTGGGAGAAATTCAAAGCCGAGTATCCCATTGGCAGCGAGTTCACGGCTCCGGTTGTTTCCATCACCAAGTTTGGTGCGTTTGTACGCATCCTGCCCGGTGTGGATGGACTGGTACACATCAGCGAGATTTCTCGCGAGCGCGTGGAGAAAGTTCCCGATGTGCTCAGCGTGGGTCAGGAAGTTCGCGTGAAACTGATCGACGTAGATTATGACAAAAAGCGCATCAGCCTTTCCATGAAGGCGCTGCTGGCGGATGACGCGGCTGAAGAAGCTGAAGAGACCGAGGCGGAGTAAAATGCAAGTAGAAACGGCAGACTGTTGAAAGCAGTCTGCCGTTTTTTGTCGCTCACAGGTTGTCCGGATAATGCTGCTGTCAGGTGCATATACTGTCAGTGTGACAAGTTTGGCAGAAGGGGAAGAGCGGATGAAAAACAGAATTTGGGTGTTCGGCATATTGGCGGCATGGATCTTGCTGTTGACGGGGTGCGGAGAAATTGTGCGAGAACCGGCATCTATCTGGTCGGACGGTGTAAACTTGGACGGGTGTTCTACAGTGAGCGGGACAGTGCTGGATGCCTCGTCAAAAAGTTTGTTCCTCCGTGCGGATGACGGCAGAGAATACGTGTTTTCTCTGCTGGGGGCCACCATCAAAGTGCAGGACCATCTTCAGGCGGACCAGCATGTGAAAGTCTTTTATTCTTTTTCTGCTGGAGAAACGGAATTGAAGGAGTCCAACAGCAAGCATGCACAGGTCGAATACATTTGCGAGGAAGGACCTGAATAGAAAGGCGTTCAGCGGGACGAACGTCCTTTTTCTTTTAAACTGCGACAAAAAAGCTGTTCATCCCACCCAGTTTTTGGTATACTGAAAAAGAATTCGGATGAGGGGAGGCAGCGGCAATGGCGAAGCGGCGGCAGGGCGACCGGCTGAAATATGTGGCAAATTTGACCGCATTAGCGGCGTGGGTCTATCTGGGAAGCACCGCTTTGCTGCGCCTGGGCGCTGAAAAATTGTTTGGCTTTTTCCATGCGAGCGCAACGCTGGACAATCCGATCGCTGTTCCCGAATGGATTTTGGGAATCTGCAATTTGATCCTGCCGGCGGCGGGCCTGATTCTGGCCTTTGGAATGATGAAGGCGGCGGTGCGCAACAGTTCCATGCGTTTGCATATTTCTTTCGATTTGCCGCGAAAAGGTGAACTGTGGCTGTTTGTGCCGGTGTTTTTGGGCATCAGTCTGGCATGCAGCCTGGGGACCAGTACGCTTCAGCGTTTTTTGGAATCGTATACTTCATATCAGACGCCGGAGAGCGTCCGCCTTCCAAAGAGTGGCTTTGCTATGCTGCTTTATTTTCTTGGAATCTGCGTGATTCCCGCAATTTTTGAGGAGCTGTTTGTGCGCGGTGCGGTGCAGAAGCTGTTGTCTCATTGGGGAGCCTGGTTTTCCATTGTTGTTTCTTCCGTGCTTTTTTCTCTTTTGCATCAGGACATTGCGCAGATGCCGGCAACGTTTGTGGCGTCTGTGCTGATGGGACTGGCTGCTTACTGTACGGGATCGCTTGCCGCCGGAATGGTGGTGCATCTGGCCAACAATACCATGTCCTTTTGCTTTTTGTATGCCACGCAAAAGCTGGACGGTGTTTCGGCGTTTGGTCTGACGGTTTATCTGACCATGATTTTCTGTGGCGCGGCCGTTGGCTGTGCAGTGGTGATTCACCGCAAAAAGCTGATGCGTCTGTTTAAGCCGATCCCGCGTGTGTATGACCCCAAAAACCGTCAGAGTCGATTGGAGCGGCTGCTTACTTCTCCTTTGTTTTTACTTACTTTTGTGGGTCTGGCGATTCGGGCGGCATTGCCGTTGTTCGGCTGAGGAGAGAATAGAAAATGGATGATGTTTCATTGATGCGTGCTGCGCTGGAACAGGCGCGCATTGCGGCAGATTTGGGAGAGGTCCCGGTGGGAGCGGTGATTGCCAAGGATGGAGAGATCATCGCGCGCGCCCACAATACACGAGAGACGGAGAAAAATGCCACGCACCATGCCGAGCTTCTGGCAATTGATGAGGCGTGCAGAAAATTGGGCGGATGGCGGCTTTGGCAATGTGAGCTTTTTGTGACGCTGGAACCGTGCCCCATGTGCACAGGCGCGATCATCAACAGCCGGTTGAAGCGTGTGGTGTATGGCGCGAAAGATGAAAAAGCGGGCTGCTGCGGCAGCGTGACCAATTTGTTTGAAATGCCTTTCAACCACAAACCGGTTTTGGAGAGCGGTCTCCTGGAAGAGGAGTGCGCGGCGCTGCTCCGTGCGTTTTTTGAAAGACTTCGATTGCAGCGCAAGAGAGGAGATAAGCCCAAATGGAAAAAACCGCAGTAGTTACAGGTGCTTCCCGCGGAATTGGCGCTGCCATTGCCACGGCTTTGGGGGCTGATGGATACCGGGTGGCTGTTTGCTATCGCAGTCAAAGAGAAAAGGCTGAAGCAGTGTGCCGGGCGATTGTAGCAAACGGGGGGACGGCGGTTCCTTTTCAGGTGAATGTGGCGGAAGAGGAAAGTGTGCAGCGGTTGTTTCGTCAGGTTCGCGAAACGTTGGGGCCAACGGAGATTCTGATTAACAACGCGGGGATAGCACAGCAAAAGCTGTTTTCCGATTTGAGCACGTCCGAGTGGGATGAGATGTTTGCGGTTCATGTTCGTGGCGCCTTTTTGTGCTGCCGGGAAGCTCTGCCTGAGATGATCCGGCGCAAATGGGGAAGAATCGTCAATCTTTCCTCCATGTGGGGACAAGTAGGCGCTTCCTGCGAGGTGCATTACTCCGCGGCCAAAGCGGCGCTGATTGGCATGACAAAGGCGCTGGCGCAGGAGGAAGGCCCGAGTGGGATCACGGTCAACTGCGTTGCGCCGGGCGCGGTGGAAACGGATATGATGCGTTCTTTTTCGCAGGAGGATAAAGCGGTGCTGGCGGATGAAACGCCGCTCTGCCGCCTGGGAACACCGGAGGACGTGGCACAGGCGGTGCGCTTCCTTGTGTCGCCGGCAGCTTCCTTTATTACCGGGCAGGTGCTGGGCGTGAATGGCGGCTTCGTGATATAGCTTGAAACAAGGCTTGCCAAAGACGTCCCTTTGGGGTATGATAACAACGATATTGAAAAAAGGAGCTGAAGTCTCAATGAATATTTCGAAAGAGCTGACCATGGGTGAACTGCTGCGCACAGCGCAGGATAACGGTGTTTATGAAGCGGTTGTCAACGTGCTGCTGAGCGCGGGAATGCACTGCATCGGCTGCCCGTCGCACCAGTTTGAAACGCTGGAAGAGGCTTGCTATGTGCACGGCATTGACTCTGCGGAGCTGGTTTCCAAACTGGAGGCAGCCGTTGGTTGATCAGGTTCCGGTTCTGGATGCGCGCCTGTCTGCTGCGGCCGCTTTTGTGCGGCCGGGCAGCACGGTAGCGGATATTGGCTGCGATCATGGAAAACTGTCAGCTTATCTGGCGGCGGCGAAAAACTGCCAGGTGATCGCGGCGGATATACGCCCGGCGCCTCTCGCACGTGCGCGGGAAACAATGCTTCGGTATGGTTGTGCGCAGCGTGTGGAGTGCAGATTGGGAGACGGCCTCTCCGTGCTTTCGGCGGGGGAGGTTCAGACGGTTGTGATTGCCGGGGTTTCGGGGATCACGGCGTGTGATATTGTTGAGGCGTGTCCGTTTCCATTGGAAATCGGCACGCGTTTTATTTTCGTGCCTCCAACCAAGCATGCGCATTTGCGCGGCTGGCTTTGGTCGCACGGCTTTTCATTGATCGACGAGACACCGGTGCTGGCAGCCGGACGGGTTTATACAGTGATGTGCTGGGAGTATACGGCTAAACCGGAAACGCACGATGCGTTTGCGTGCGCGGTGGGAAAGGCGGCCAAGCGGACAGAGGCGGCAGCGGCTTATTTGGGGCATGTGGCGCTTCTGGCGCGCAAGTATGCGCGGGGTGTCAAGGAGCCGGACCGGCAGGCGGATATCCTGGTATTGGCGAGCCGTATAGAACAGGAGGCAAGAAAATGCAGCGTGTGACCATGACGGAGGTTTATGAGGAAATCGGCCGCTGGGCCCCGTGGGACACAGCGGAAGAGTGGGACAATGTAGGCGTTCTGGTGCAGGGGCCGGACGAAGTCGTCACGGGTATATGCTGCATGCTGGATATTACACCGGAAGCTGTTGCGTGGGCGGCTGAAAAAGGATGCAACCTGGTTCTGTCGCATCATCCGGTGATTTTTCGTCCGATGAAGAAATTGTCGCGCGAAAGTGTTCCGGCTGTTTTGGTTCGGAATGGGGTCACCGCTTTGTGCGCCCATACCAATCTGGATAAGGCGCGGGGCGGCGTGTGTGAAACGCTGGCGCAACAACTCGGTCTGCGGAATATCCGTCCCGGTGAGGATTTCCTGTATTTTGGGGAACTGGAACAGCCGATGCCGCTGGCACAGTGGGCGGCGCACGTGCGAGACTCGCTGGGTACATCGGTTGCCTGGACGGGAGAAGAGAGAACGGTTCGGACGGTAGCGGTTGTATCAGGTGCCGGCGGAGATTTTTGGCCGCAGGCACAGGCGGCTGGTGCAGACTGCTTGGTGACTGGAGAGATGAGCCATCACGAGGCACTGGATGCACAGCAGGCGGGCATGGCGGCGGTTGCGGCCACACATTACGGCACGGAAAAATGGATCGTGCCGGTGATGGCGGCGCGTCTGCACAAGCTGTTCCCGGAATTGCCGGTCTATGAATGGGATCGCCCGGAGCAGGGCGAATCCCATGATCCCTTTCAATATGAAACGAACTGAGAAGGAGAAGAGCGATGGCTTTGGATGCGGCTACCCTGTCTTTGACGGGAAGAGAGCTGGACGCGCGTTTGAAAGATGCGCGTATTGATAAAATTTTCGAGCCGACGCGGGATGAAGTGGTGCTGAATCTGCGTACGCGGACGGAGAACTTTCGGCTCTTTTTGTCTGCGCGTTCCGGTTCTGCGCGCGCATGCATCACCCAGGAGACGTTTGAGAATCCGGCAGTGCCGCCTTCGTTCTGCATGCTTCTGCGCAAGCATTTCACGGGCGGACGTCTGCTTTGTGTGCGCGGAATCCCCGACGAACGTATCCTGTTTTTTGATTTTCAGTGCACCAATGAAATGGGCGATACGGTGATCAACACCATTGCGGCGGAATTGATGGGGAGATACTCCAATCTGGTTTTGATTCAAAAAGAGAACAAAGCCAATCCCGCACAGGAAGGAAAAATCATCGATGCGTTGAAACGGGTGGACTTTGAGGACAGTGAGGTGCGGCAGTTGTTGCCGGGACTTCTTTATCAGCTTCCGCCCAAGCCTGTAAAGGCTTCGTTTTTGGATACGAGCGCAGTGGGTGTTGTGGCGGCGGTGACACAGAAGGAACTTCCGGTGGCGCAGGCGTTGATCAAAGTCACCGGCGGTGTGGGGCCGGTTGTTTGCCGCGAGGCGGCTTACCGGGCCTTTGGCCCCGATGAGAAAATCGGAACGGAACTGAATGAAGAGGAAAAGATGGCGTTGGTAAAGACCATCGAGCAGATTCAGACGCTGTATCGGCAGGGTGGAAGTCCCTGCGCTGTGCTTGTGGATGGCCGCCCTGTGGAGTTCAGTTTTTTGCCGTTGACGCAGTATGGCACACAGGCAGAGCATAAAACTTATGCCAGCTATTCGGCTCTGCTGGAAGGATATTACGCGGAAAAAGACAAGGCGGAACGACTGCGGCAAAAAAGTCGGGAACTGGCTAAAACCGTGCACAATCTCTATGAACGTGCTGTTCGCAAAGCGGCGGCCCGCCGTGAGGAACAGGCGCAAAGCGAGGCTTCGGATCAACTGCGAATTTACGGAGAATTATTGAGCGCGAATTTGTGGGCGATTCAGAAAGGCGCGCGGCAGGTGACGGTGACCAACTATTATGATGGAACGGATGTGACGATTCCTCTGGATGTGCGTCTTTCACCCAGTGCCAATGCGCAGAAATATTTTAAGGATTATAAAAAGAAGCAGACAGCAGCGCGCATGCTGAAGGATTTGATTGCGCAAAGCGATGCGGAGATTGCGTATCTGGAAACAGTTCGCTATGAGGTGGAAGCGGCGCAGGGCGAAGCGGCTCTGGGGGAGATCCGCCTGGAACTGAAAAATCAGGGTTATCTGAAGTATTACAAGCTGCGGGATAAAAAACAGAAGCCGGCGGATTTCCTCCGTTACCGTTCCGGCGATGGGTTTGAAATCCTGGTGGGGCGAAATAATACGCAGAACGATCGTCTGACGCTGAAGACGGCCCGGGGGCGAGACTGGTGGTTCCATGTGAAAAATGCTCCCGGCAGTCATGTGGTGGTCCTCAGTGAAGGAAAAGAAGTGCCGGACCGTACCAAGACCGAGGCGGCAATGCTGGCGGTTGTGCATTCCAGTCAGTCGGCTGGGGCAAAGGTGGCGGTGGACTATACCCAGGTGCGGAATGTGTGGAAGGCCAATGGTGCGAAACCGGGAATGGTTTTGTATGACACATACGAGACGACTTATATTACAGTAGAGGAACAGGCGCTTCCCGCCGCGGTCAAGTAAAAAGCGCAGGCGCAGTTTTAACTTGACCGGCCGAATTTTGTGATTTGTGCAGGCAAACAAATTTTCAGAAAAAATTTCAGTAATTTCTTAAAAAACCCTTGCATTCTGCGAGGGTTTTTGCTATTATAATTAGGCGACTGCGAGTGCCCTGCATCTTCGCAGGGCAAAGATATGCGATGACGCGGGAGGTTGCCGTGCTCAGCCACGGGTTTTTCCGCCGAGTATGTCCGATCATTAGAACCGGGCGAACAAATACTGATGCGAAGGGTCAAGTTTGTGTGAGTTACTCCGCACAAACCAATGTCCATGTACTTTGCGGTAAGTGTGTCCGGGCGAACTGCACAGCGGTTCACCGGCTTTTCTGATGCAAAGGCGTGAAACACACGGCTCAGTGTTCAGTGTTTACAAAGCCCCCCTAAACAAATTTTATAGGAGGCGAAAGAAATGGCAGTCAAGGAGAAAATCAGGATTCGTTTGAAGAGCTACGATGCCACGATCATCGACAATGCGGCAGAGAAGATCGTCGAAACCGCCCGCCGTACCGGCGCCCGCGTTTCCGGCCCCATCCCTCTTCCCACTGAAAAAGAGGTCGTCACCATCCTGCGCGCTGTGCATAAGTACAAAGACAGCCGCGAGCAGTTCGAAATGCGCACTCACAAGCGTCTGATCGACATCCTGAAACCGTCCAACAAGACGGTCGAGGCTCTCACGAGCCTGCAGCTCCCCGCCGGCGTTGATATCGAGATCAAGCTGTAATTCTTCTGTAAAAGGAAGATAATGCAGCAGGGCTCTCTCAATCAGCTCTGTTCGGAGAGGTCATGTTGGTGCCAAAGGGCATCAACCAATAACCTGTTAGGAGGCAAAAAGAAATGCAAAAAGGTATCATCGGCAAAAAGATCGGCATGACGCAGGTTTTTGACGAGAACGGCAAAGTGGTTCCCGTGACTGTGGTCGAGGCCGGCCCCTGCACAGTTGTGCAGAAGAAGACAGTGGAAAGCGACGGCTACGTTGCGGTTCAGCTGGGCTTTGGCGATATTTCCGCCAAGAAAGTAACGAAGCCCGCCAAAGGTCATTTTGACAAGGCGAACGTTGCTCCCAAAAAAACCCTGCGTGAGTTCCGTCTGGCGGACATCAGCGGCATGAACATCGGCGACATTCTGAAAGCGGATGTTTTTGCAGCGGGCGATCACATTGACGTGGTTGGCACCAGCAAAGGTAAAGGCTATGCCGGCACCATCAAGCGCTGGAACGGTCACCGTCTGCGTGAGAGCCACGGCACCGGCCCTGTTTCCCGTCACGCTGGTTCCATGGGCGCTTGCTCTTCTCCGTCCCGCGTGTTCAAAGGCAAGAAACTGCCTGGCCATCTGGGCGCCGAGCGCGTTACCGTGCAGAACCTGAAAGTCGTCAAGGTTGACGCAGAAAACAATCTGATCGCTATCAAAGGCGCGATCCCCGGCCCGAAGGGCAGCGTGGTTTGCATCACCGATAGCGTGAAAGCGTAAGAGGAGGAAAGCATCATGGCACAGTTTGACGTTTTGGATATGAACGGCAAGAAAGTTTCCACGATCGAGCTTTCCGACGCCGTCTTCGGCATCACTCCCAACGAGAAAGTGATGCACATGGCTATCGTTAACTTCCTGGCCAATCAGCGCCAGGGCACTCAGAGCACCAAGACCCGCAGCGAGGTTTCCGGCGGTGGCCGCAAACCCTGGCGCCAGAAAGGCACCGGCCGCGCTCGTCAGGGCTCTACCCGCAGCCCGCAGTGGACACACGGCGGCATCGCGCTTGGCCCCAAGCCCCGCGACTACTCCTTCCGTCTGAATAAGAAGGTAAAACGTCTGGCTCTGCTGTCTGCGCTGAGCAGCAAGGCACAGTCCGGCGAAATCGTTGTGGTCGACAAAATCGAGGCTGCCGAGTACAAGACCAAGACGGTTGCCAACATGCTGACGGCTGTCGGCGTTACGAAAAAAGCGCTGATCGTTACCCCGGCTGTGGATGCCAAGCTCGTGAAGAGCGCTGCCAACATCCCGGGCGTAAAGACCACCACTGCTGACAACATCAACACCTATGAAGTGCTGAACGGCGGCAAGTTCGTCATCAGCGTGGATGCTGCCAAGAAACTCGAGGAGGTATTTGCGTAATGAAAACTCCCGCTCAGGACATCATCCTCGCCCCGGTCATCACCGAGGCTTCCATGGCTGGCATCGCTGACAAGAAGTATTCCTTCAAAGTTGCGACCAACGCCACCAAAGTTGACATTGCCCGCGCTGCCGAAGAACTGTTCGGCGTGAAGGTCGCCAAGGTCAACACCATCTCCGTGCGCGGCCGTTATCGCCGCCAGGGTATGCACGCAGGTTACACTGCCGCTTCCAAGAAAGCGATCGTTACCCTTACCAAGGATTCCAAGGGCATCGAGTTCTTCGAGTCCATGATCTAAGCACGGGAGCCCGAGCAGGGCTCAGCTATGGAGATATGACTCCGATAACACATCATAAGAGAAAGAGGAAAAGACATGGCTATTAAAAAGTATAAACCGACTACGCCGGGTCGCCGTGGTATGACCACGACCGATTACAGCTGCCTGTCGAAAGTTGCGCCGGAGCGCAGCCTGCTGGAGCCGATGAAAAAATCCGCTGGCCGCAACAACACCGGTCGCATCACCGTCCGTCATCATGGCGGCGGCAACCGCACCAAATATCGTGTGATCGACTTCAAGCGCGACAAAGTGGATGTTCCCGCTACGGTCAAAACGATGGAGTATGACCCGAACCGTTCTGCGCACATTGCGCTGCTGGAGTACGAGGATGGCGAAAAACGCTACATCATCGCTCCGGAAGGCCTGAAAGTGGGCGACACCGTGATGAGCGGCGCCAACGCCGACATCAAGCCGGGCAACTGCCTGCCGTTTGCCAACATCCCTGTTGGTACCATCATCCACAACATCGAGCTGTATCCGGGCAAGGGCGCTCAGCTGGTTCGCTCTGCCGGCAACATGGCTCAGCTGATGGCGAAAGAGGGCAAATATGCTCTGGTTCGTCTGCCGTCCGGTGAGATGCGCAACGTTCCCATGAACTGCGTGGCTACGGTCGGTCAGGTCGGCAACATCGATCACGAGAACGTGAACATCGGTAAAGCTGGCCGCAAGCGTCACATGGGCTGGCGTCCCACGGTTCGCGGTTCTGTCATGAACCCCTGCGATCACCCGCACGGCGGCGGTGAGGGCAAGAGCCCGGTTGGCCGTCCCGGCCCTGTTACCCCGTGGGGCAAACCTGCTCTGGGTTACAAGACCCGCAAACATCATGCGCGCAGCGATAAGTTCATCGTGAAACGCGCCAACTCGAAATAAGGAGGAGAGCTGACATGGGCAGAAGTGTTAAAAAAGGACCTTTCGTACAGCCGGTGCTGCTCAAACGCGTGAAAGCGATGAACGAAGCTGGTGAAAAGAGAGTGCTCAAAACCTGGAGCCGCTCCTCTACGATTTTCCCGGATTTCGTCGGCCACACCTTCGCGGTGCATGACGGCCGCAAGCACGTTCCCGTTTATGTGACCGAGGATATGGTCGGCCACAAGCTGGGCGAGTTCGCGCCGACCCGCACGTTCAAAGGTCATGCCGGCGGCAAGACGACCGGTAAATAAAGGATAGGAGAGGATTACAAATGGAAGCAAGGGCACATCTTAGATACGCCCGCATCGCGCCCCGCAAGGTTTCCGTCGTGCTGGATCTCATCCGCGGACAGGAAGTCGACAAGGCGCTGGCGATTCTGCAGTACACCCCGAAGGCCGCCTCTGAGCTCCTTTACAAGCTGGTGAAATCTGCTGCCGCCAATGCGGAAAACAACCACAACATGGACAAAAACAACCTGTATGTTGCTGAGTGCTTTGTCACTCCCGGCCCGACGCTGAAACGCGTCATGCCTCGCGCACAGGGCCGTGCGTACAGAATCCTCAAGAGAACCAGCCACATCACGGTCGTTCTCAAAGAGAAAGAGTAAGGAGGTTAAGCAGTATGGGTCAGAAAGTCAATCCCCACGGCATCCGCGTGGGCGTCATTAAAGATTGGGACAGCCGCTGGTACACCTCCAAACGTGACTTCGGCGATACCCTCGTTGAGGACTACAAAATCCGCAAAGTGCTGAAAAAACAGCTGTACAATGCGGGCGTCCCCAAAATTGAGATTGAGCGCACCTTCGACAGCCAGACCGGCAAACCCCGCGTTCGTGTTACCATTCACTGCGCCAAACCCGGCATGGTGATCGGCAAAGGCGGCGCTGAGAAAGAGAAGCTGCAGGCTCAGCTCACCAAAATGATCAACAAGGATGTTTATGTGAACATCGTTGAGGTCAACAACATCTCCACCAACGCTCAGCTGGCTGCTGAGGACGTTGCTGCTCAGCTGGAGCGCCGCGTTTCTTTCCGTCGTGCGGTTAAAATGTGCATGCGCAATGCCATGAGCCCCCGCCGCGGCACCGGTGCTGTTCCCGCCAAGGGCATCAAAATCCAGGTCGGCGGCCGTCTGGCCGGCGCGGACATCGCCCGCAGCGAGCACTATCATGAGGGTACCATTCCTCTGCAGACTCTGCGCGCTGACATCGACTACGGCTTTGCCGAGGCGAACACCACTTATGGTAAGATCGGCGTAAAAGTCTGGATCTACAAAGGTGAAGTGCTGAAAGGCGCGAAACCCGCTCCCCGCAAGGAGACATCCCGCAAAGAAGGAGGCAACAAATAATGTTACTGCCGAAACGCGTAAAATACCGTCGTGTTCAGCGCGGCCGCATGAAAGGCAAAGCGATGCGCGGTAATACAGTTTCTCAGGGCGAGTATGGCATTGTTGCCCTCGAGCCCTCTTGGATCACTTCCAACCAGATCGAAGCCGCCCGTATTGCCATGACGCGTTATATCAAGCGCGGTGGTAAAGTCTGGATCAAAATTTTCCCGGACAAACCCGTTACCGAGAAACCGGCCGAGACCCGCATGGGTTCCGGTAAAGGTAGCCCCGAGTACTGGGTGGCCGTTGTGAAACCCGGCCGTGTCCTGTTTGAGCTGGCTGACGTCAGCGAAGAAGTTGCTCGCGAGGCTCTGCGCCTGGCGGCTCACAAACTGCCTGTCAAGTGCAAGTTTGTCAAACGTGAGGAGGTCGAATAAGCATGAAAGCAGCTGAACTGCGCGAAATGAGCGCTGCCGAACTGACCAAAAAGCTGGGCGAGCTGAAAGAAGAGCTGTTCAACCTTCGCTTCCAGCACGCCATCAACCAGCTGGATAACCCCGGCCGGATCGAGACCGTCAAAAAAGACATTGCCCGCATCAAAACTGTGATGCGCGCCAATGAGCTGAAAGACGCACAATAAGGAGAGGGAGGAAAGACATGGAACGCAATTTGAGAAAGACCCGCGTGGGTGTGGTTGTGTCCGACAAAATGGATAAAACCGTTGTTGTCGCCGTGAAAGACAGCGTGCAGCACCCTCTCTACAAAAAGATCATGAAGCGCACCGTGAAGTTCAAAGCTCACGACGAAAACAATGAGTGCGGCGTGGGCGACCGCGTGATGATCATGGAGACTCGTCCCCTGAGCAAAGACAAGCGCTGGAGACTGGTCAAGATCGTCGAGAAGGCGAAATAACACAGCTTTGAAAGGAGATTCTGTCTTATGGTACAGATGCAAAGCTATCTCAAAGTTGCCGACAACACCGGTGCGAAAGAAATTATGTGCATTCGTGTGCTGGGCGGCTCCCGCAAGAGATATGCCGGCATTGGCGATGTGATCGTGGCTTCGGTCAAGAAAGCAGCGCCCAATGGCACAGTGAAAAAAGGCGATGTGGTCAAGGCTGTGGTCGTTCGCAGCAAACAGGGCCTGCGCCGTGAGGATGGTTCCTACATCCGCTTCGATGAGAACGCCGCGGTGATCATCCGCGAAGACAAAAACCCGAGAGGCACCCGTATTTTTGGGCCGGTCGCCCGCGAACTGCGCGATTGCGGCTATCTGAAAATCGTCAGCCTTGCTCCGGAATCGCTGTAAGGAGGTTTTACAAGAATGGCAAAAGTTCATGTTAAAACCGGCGACACCGTTATGATTATCAGCGGCAAAGACCGCGGTAACTCTGGTAAGGTTTTGCAGGTCAGCCCCAAGGAAGGCAAAGTCATCGTGGAAGGCCGCAATATGGTGACCAAACACGTCAAACCCCGCCGTCAGGGCGAGCAGGGTGGCATTGTCAAAGCCGAGGGCGCGCTGTATGCCGATAAGGTGATGCCGGTGTGCCCCAAGTGCGGCAAGGCCACGCGTGTGGGCCACACGGAAAAAGATGGTAAAAAAGTACGCGTCTGCAAAAAATGCGGCGCCGAGTTTTAAGGAAAGGGAGTAGAAACACATGGCAAGATTACAGGAAACCTACGCCAAGGAAATTGCTCCCGCTCTGATGAAGAAATTCAGCTACAAAAGCGTGATGCAAATCCCGAAGCTCGACAAGGTCGTCATCAACGTTGGCTGCGGCGAAGCCCGTGACAACCCCAAGATCATGGATGCGATCCTGTCTGATCTGAGCAAAATCACCGGCCAGAAACCGGTCGTCTGCAAAGCCAAAAAGAGTGTTGCAAACTTCAAACTGCGTGAAGGCATGCCCATCGGTGCGAAAGTCACCCTGCGCGGCGAGCGTATGTATGAGTTTGTGGATCGCTTCTTCAGCGTGGCTCTGCCCCGTGTTCGCGACTTCCGCGGCATCAACGGCAACTCCTTTGATGGTCGTGGCAACTATTCCTGCGGCGTGAAAGAACAGCTGATTTTCCCCGAGATCGACTACGATAAGATTGATGCGATCCGCGGCATGGATATCTGCTTTGTAACCACCGCAAAGACCGACGAAGAGGCCAAAGAGCTGCTCAAGCTCATGGGCGCTCCGTTCGCTAACTAAGGGAGGGCATGAGATTTGGCTAAGACAAGCATGAAAATCAAACAGCAGATGGCGCCGAAGTTCAGCACCCGTGCTTACAACCGTTGCAAAATCTGCGGCAGACCCCACGCCTACCTGCGCAAATACGGTGTTTGCCGTATCTGCTTCCGCGAGCTCGCTTACAAAGGCGAGATCCCCGGCGTGAAAAAGGCCAGCTGGTAATCAGCGGCATCCCGACGCAGAATTTACAATTTGAGCACTGATGTAATGAATCAAGGAGGTTAGTGGCAAATGCAAATCACCGATCCTATCGCGGACCTGCTGACACGCATCCGCAACGCCAGCACTGCCAAACACCCTTCTGTGGACATTCCCGCTTCCAACCTGAAAAAGGCGATTGCCAACATCCTGTTGGAGGAAGGTTATGTGAAGGGCGTCCAGGTCATCGAGGATGACAAACAGGGCGTAATCCGCATCACTTTGAAATACACCGAGACCGGCGCTTCCGTTATCACGGGCATCCGCCGCGTTTCCAAGCCCGGCCTGCGCATCTACACCAACTGTGAAGATATGCCGAAGGTTTTGAAAGGCCTGGGCACTGCGATCATCTCCACTTCGAAAGGCGTTATGACCGATAAGGCCGCCCGCAAAGCAAACGTCGGCGGCGAAGTCCTCGCCTTCGTGTGGTAAGAAAGGGGCATAGACAATGTCGAGAATTGGAAGAAAACCCATCGTCATCCCGGCTGGCGTTGAGGTCACTGTCAATGGCCAGAACGTCACCGTGAAGGGCCCCAAAGGCACCCTCAATTCCAACATCCATCCCATGATCACTGCGAAAGTGGAGAATGGTGAAGTAGTGGTGACCCGTCCGAATGACGAGAAAGAAGCACGCAGCCTGCATGGCCTGACTCGCACCAACATCCAGAACATGGTGGAAGGTGTGACCCACGGCTTCAAGAAAGAGCTGGAGATCCAGGGCGTTGGTTATCGTGCTGCGAAGCAGGGCAAAGACCTGGTCATGAACCTGGGCTTTTCTCATCAGGTTGTGATGCCGGAACCCGAAGGCATCACCATTGAGGTACCGGATCCTCTGAAGATCGTGATCAACGGCATCGACAAACAGCGTGTCGGCCAGTTTGCCGCGGAAGTGCGCGAGAAGCGTCCGCCCGAACCCTACAAGGGCAAAGGCATCCGCTATGTGGGCGAGTATGTGGCTCACAAAGAGGGCAAAGCCGGCAAGGGCGCAAAATAAGGTAAGGAGTGAAAGACAATGGTCAATAAACCGGATAAGAACGTCGCTCGTCTGCGTCGTCACCGCCGCGTTCGCGGCAAAATCTCCGGCACTGCACAGTGCCCGCGTCTGGATGTGTTCCGCTCCTCCAAACATATTTATGCCCAGCTCATCGATGACGTGGCCGGCGTGACGCTCGCCAGCGCATCCAGCATGGATAAAGATTTTGAAGGTTTCGGCGGCAACATCGAGGCGGCCACCAAAGTTGGCAAGGCAATTGCCAAGAAAGCTGCCGAGAAAGGCATCACGAAAGCGGTTTACGACCGCGGCGGCTTTGTGTATCACGGCCGTGTAAAGGCTTTGGCTGAGGGTGCCCGTGAGGGCGGCCTGGAGCTGTAAGGAGGATACAAATGGAAATGATTGACGCATCCACTTTGGATTTACAAGAGAAGGTTGTTGCCATCAACCGTGTATCCAAGACCGTTAAGGGCGGCCGAATCTTTAAGTTCTCCGCTCTGGTCGTTGTCGGCGACGGCAACGGCATCGTGGGTTTCGGTTTGGGTAAAGCGGGCGAGGTTCCCGAGGCAATTCGCAAAGGCTGCGAGGATGCCAAGAAGAACCTGCATCGCATTGCTCTGAAAGGCACCACCATTCCTCACGAGACCGTCGGTGTGTTTGGCGCTGGCCGTGTGCTGCTGCGTCCGGCTCCCGAAGGTACCGGCGTAATCGCCGGCGGTGCGGTTCGCGCCGTTCTGGAAGTCGCTGGCATCAAGGACATCCGTACCAAATGTCAGCGCACCAACAACCCCTGCAACGTAGTGACTGCTACGATGAATGGCCTTTGCAGCCTGCAGAGCGCCGAGCAGGTGGCTGCAAAGCGCGGCAAGACCGTGCAGGAAATTTTGGGTTAAGGAGGCAGTGAATCATGGCTGAAGAGAAAGTGACAGTGGTCGAGCAGGCCGCTGAGGAGAAAAAGGCTCCTGCCAAAAAGGCTCCGGCTAAGAAAACTGCCGCTAAGCCCGCTGCAAAAAAGGCACCTGCCAAAGCTAAAGCTGCGGCTAGCCTCACCATCAAGCTCACCAAGAGCCTGATCGGCCGTTCTAAAAATCAGATTGCCACCGCGCAGAGCCTGGGCCTGAAGAGGGTCGGCGATGTGACTGTGCAGCCTGACAACACGGCTACCAATGGCAAAATCAACAAGATCTCTCACATGGTAGAGGTCACCAAAGCGTAAAAGCAAGGAGGTGCACACACAATGATGCTTCATGAATTAAAGCCCGCTGAGGGCGCAAGCAAAGCTGCCAAGCGCAAAGGCCGCGGCGCTGGTTCTGGCAACGGCAAGACTGCCGGTTATGGTCACAAAGGCCAGAAAGCTCGTTCCGGCGTTAAGAAGGCTGGCTTTGAAGGCGGCCAGATGCCGCTGCAGCGCCGTTTGCCGAAGCGTGGCTTCAACAATATTTTCGCAACGGTGTATGCTACTGTTAAAGTAAGCGATCTCGAGAAATTCGAGGCCGACAGCGTGGTCGACGTCAATGCGCTGCTGGAGAAAGGCATTATCAAAAAATCTCTGGACGGCGTGAAAGTGCTGGGCAATGGGGAGCTGTCCAAGCCCCTGACCGTGAAACTCAACGCTTACACTGCTTCCGCAAAGGAAAAAATTGAGAAAGCAGGCGGGAAGGCTGAGGTGATCTGATCGTGTTCGATACTTTCAGAAACGCCTGGAAGATTCAGGATCTTCGCAAGAAAATCCTTTACACGGTGATGGTCATCGTGGTCTTCCGTCTCGGCTGTGCCATTCCGGTTCCGTTCATCCGGCCTGAAGCTCTTCAGGCCTGGGTGGGGGAGACGGGCAACTTGCTCGGCTACATCGACATGCTGACCGGCGGTGCGTTTGCCCGCTGCACGCTGTTCGCGCTGAGCGTTACGCCTTACATCAACGCCTCCATCATCATTCAGCTGCTGACTGTGTCGATTCCTGCTCTGGAGCAGCTGGCGAAGGAAGGCGAAGAGGGACGTAAAAAGTTGACGCGCATCACTCGCTATGTAGGTGCGGGAATCGGCTTCGCTCTGGCGATCGCCTATTACTTCCTGCTCCGCGGACAGGGCGCTCTGTTGTACACAGAGGGTGCTTCCGCCTGGTTCAGCGCGGTTGTCATCGTTTTGACCTTTACGGCCGGTTCGCTGTTGATTCAGTGGCTGGGTGAGCAAATCGATGTAAAGGGCATCGGCAACGGCATTTCGCTGTTGATTTTTGCCGGTATCATTTCTCGCTGGAGCAGCGTTTTCACTTCCGCGAAAAATTATCTGGATTTGGCTGCGGAAGGCGAGACCAAGTATTATTTCTTCCTGCCGCTGATCGTGGTCCTGGTACTTGCGGTGATCGTCTTCATCGTAATCCTGAACGCAGCAGAGCGCCGCATTCCGGTGCAGTATGCAAAACGCGTTGTGGGCCGCAAGATGTACGGCGGACAATCCACTCATATTCCCATCAAAGTGAATATGAGCGGTGTTATGCCCATCATCTTTGCTTCGTCTCTGATCTCCATCCCCGGAACCATTGGTTCGTTCTTCCCGACGCTGTATGACAGCACGGTGCATCCGGTCTGGGCGGCGATCCTGGGGGCGTTCCAGTACAGTGGCTGGGCTTATGCAGTGATTTACTTCCTGCTGATCATTGGATTCAACTACTTCTATGTTGCAATCCAGTACAATCCGGTTGAGATTGCCAACAATCTGCGCAACAACAACGGAACGGTGCCGGGCTATCGTCCCGGAAAGCCGACCAGCGATTTCATTACGCGGGTTTTGGGCAAGATCACATTGGTGGGCGCTCTGTTCCTGGGCATCGTTGCAGTTATGCCGATCGTCCTGGGCGCAGTCACCGGCATGAACATCGCTTTGGGCGGCACCAGCCTGCTGATCGTTGTCGGCGTGGCTCTGGATACCTCCAGAAGCCTTGAGTCCTACATGCTGATGCGCCACCACAAGGGATTCCTTGAATAATCCAAACTCAGTACGTCAGGGGGAAAAGGTAATATGAAACTGATCCTTTTGGGCGCGCCTGGCGCCGGTAAAGGCACGCAGGCTGAGGTCGTTTGCGAAAAGCTGGCGATTCCCGCCATCAGCACCGGCAACATTCTTCGCGAAGCGATGAAAAATGAAACGGAGATGGGCGTAAAGGCCAAAGCCTATATCGACTCCGGCGCGCTTGTCCCCGATGACGTGATCATCAGCATCATCAAAGAGCGTCTGGCACAGGACGACTGCAAAAACGGTTTCATTCTCGACGGCGTGCCCCGTACGGTGGCACAGGCCGAAGCGCTGGAAGCCATGGGAATTGAAATCGACAAAGTCGTGGACATTGAAGTGTCCGATGAGACAATCGTCAAACGCCTGTCCGGTCGCCGCGTCTGCTCCGCTTGCGGGGCAAGCTACCACACCATTTACAAACCCAGCGCAAAGCCGGACGAGTGCGACCGCTGCGGCGGAAGCCTGATCGTTCGGAAAGATGACGAGCCCTCTACGATTCTGGAGCGCCTGAAGGTGTATCACGAGTTGACAGAGCCGCTGGTTGACTTTTACAGAGCGCGCGGCAAACTGGTGGTCGTGGAAGGACAGGAGGAAGTGGCAGATACCACGAAACTTCTGTTCGAGAAACTGGGGGTCTGAGCGTGATACAGCTTAAAACGGCAAAAGAGATTTCTGAAATGCGACTTGCATGTCAAATCTCTGCGGAAGTTCTGAAACTTGCCGGCGAGGCTGTGAAACCTGGTGTTACAACTGCTCAGATCGACAAGGTTATTTACAACTATATCGTCAGCCAGGGAGCAAAGCCAAACTTTAAAGGGTATGGTGGTTTTCCGGGTTCGGCATGTATTTCCGTGAACGACACGGTGATTCATGGCATTCCCTCAAAGCATATTGTTCTTCAGGAAGGCGATATTGTCTCAATTGACACCGGAGCTGCTGTGCATGGATGGAATGGAGACAATGCCGCGACTTTTGCCTGCGGAGCGGTTTCCGATCGCGCACAACGCATCATGGATGTCACAAAAGAGGCACTTGCTCGGGGAATCGCGGCTGCACAGCCGGGCAACAGAGTAGGTGACATCGGTGCTGCGGTGCAGCAGTATGTGGAGAGCGAAGGATACTCCGTGGTCCGCACTTATGTGGGACATGGCGTTGGCCGTGACATGCACGAAGATCCGGAAGTTCCCAACTTTGGCACGCCGGGACGCGGCCCTCGCCTTGTGCCCGGTATGGTGATTGCCATTGAACCGATGGTCAATGAGAAAAGCCATGTTGTAACAACACTGTCGGACGGCTGGACCGTGAAGACAGTGGATGGCGGGTTGTCTGCTCACTTCGAGCATACGATCGCCATTACACAAAACGGCCCTGTCATCCTGACCAAAGGCCGGGAAGGGCACGTATGAACGACAAACAACTCAGTAGAGCGCTTGCTGCTCATGCTTCAAGCGCGCAGGGAGGGTAAAAAGCTTGTCAAAAGAAGATGTTATCGAAGTAGAAGGTACCGTAGTCGAGGCAATGCCGAACGCCATGTTCCTGGTTGAGATCCAAGGCGGGCACCGGCTGCTGGCTCACATTTCCGGCAAGCTGCGCATGAATTTCATTCG
This sequence comes from Ruthenibacterium intestinale, assembly GCF_040096265.1. Classification (NCBI taxonomy): domain Bacteria; kingdom Bacillati; phylum Bacillota; class Clostridia; order Eubacteriales; family Oscillospiraceae; genus Ruthenibacterium; species Ruthenibacterium intestinale. The sequence continues at coordinate 5,995 of NZ_JBBMFA010000100.1, read as the reverse complement.
CATCCTGCCCGGAGACAAGGTCACACTTGAGATGAGCCCCTACGATTTGACGAAGGGCCGCATCACATGGCGCTCGAAATAATCGTGCGCAGCAAGTAAGGAGGTTACAAACATGAAGGTGAAACCTTCCGTAAAACCCATTTGCGAAAAATGCAAAGTCATCAAGCGCAAAGGCCGCGTGATGGTCATTTGCCAGAATCCGAAACACAAACAGCGCCAGGGCTAAGCCCGAACTCCGTTTGCCGGTTACTATCCCGCCGGTTTTTCGGTTGAAAGCATAAAGGGATAAATCATTCAGGAGGTGCTTATACAATGGCACGTATCGCCGGAGTTGACTTGCCCAAAGAGAAGCGAGTCGAAATTGGCCTCACTTATATCTATGGCATTGGTCGCAGCGCCGCCAGCGAGATCCTGGCTGCTACCAAGATCAATCCCGATACTCGAGTGAAGGACTTGACAAAAGACGAAGAAGCTCTTATCCGTGATTACATCGATAAAAACTTCACCGTTGAAGGCGACCTGCGCCGCGAAACCGCGCTGGACATCAAACGTTTGATCGAGATCCAGTGCTATCGTGGTACGCGTCACCGCAAAGGCCTGCCCGTGCGTGGTCAGCGTTCTAAAACGAATGCCCGTACCCGCAAAGGCCCGAAACGCACAGTAGCCAACAAGAAGAAGTAATCCAGAGGAGGACAGTAGAATGGCAACAAAAGCCGCTGCTAAAAAGGGTGCTCCCGTGCGTGGCAAACGCCGTGAGCGCAAAAATATTGAACGTGGCTGCGCGCATATCCAGAGCACATTCAATAACACCATTGTCACCATCACCGACGTACAGGGCAATGCGGTGTCGTGGGCCAGCGCTGGCGGCCTCGGTTTCCGAGGTTCCCGTAAATCCACTCCGTTTGCTGCGCAGACCGCCGCTGAAACTGCTGCGAAAGCCGCTATGGAGCATGGCATGAAATCCGTCGAGGTCTATGTGAAGGGCCCTGGTTCCGGACGTGAGGCCGCGATCCGCGCTCTGCAGGCCACGGGTCTGGAGGTCAATATGATTAAAGACGTGACCCCCATTCCGCACAACGGCTGCCGCCCGCCGAAACGCCGTCGTGTATAATCGAAAGGAGAAAATAAGTTATGGCTAAGAATATGCAGCCGATCGCCAAACGCTGCCACGCTCTGGGCATTTCTCCTGCTGTTATGGGATATGCGAAGAAAACCACGAATCGTAATCCGGGCAGCCAGATGAGAAAGAAGAAGAGCGAGTATGCCCTTCAGCTGGCTGAGAAGCAGAAGGTCAAATTCGTATATGGCGTCATGGAGCGTCAGTTCCGCTCCTATTACGAGAAGGCCAGCAGAATGCCCGGCAAAACCGGTGAAAATCTGCTGATCCTGGTGGAGCGCCGTCTGGACAACGTGGTGTACCGTCTGGGCTTTGCAGCTACCCGCCGCGAGGCTCGTCAGCTGGTCAACCATGCTCACTTCACCGTAAACGGCAAGAAGGTCAACATTCCTTCTTACCTGGTAAAACCCGGTGACGTTGTGGAAGTTGCTCCTTCCAGCCGTTCCTCTGTGAAATTCAGCAAACTGACGGGTGAGGATGCTCCCGTTGTGCTGCTGCCGCAGTGGCTGTCCCGCGAGAAGAACTCTCTGAAGGGCACTGTCACTCAGATGCCGGTCCGTGAGGACATCGACCTGCCGGTCGAGGAGCATTTGATCGTCGAGTTGTACTCCAAATAATCCCCGGAAACCTCATCCCCGCATGCAACCAAAAGAGCAGGCCGCTTGCGGCCTGCTGATCAAAGGAGGGTTTACCAATGATGGAGATCGAGAGACCCAGAATCGACACAGCGAGCCTGTCCGCAGACGGCCGTTACGGCAAGTTTGTGGTGGAGCCGCTGGAGCGTGGTTTCGGTACAACTTTAGGCAACAGCCTGCGCCGTGTGCTGCTTTCCAGCCTGCCTGGCGTTGCGGTTACCAGCATGAAAATCGACGGTGTTGTCCATGAGTTTTCTACCATCGAGGGTGTGAAAGAGGACGTCACCGAGATCGTGCTGAACATCAAAGGCATTACGGCGAAGCTTTATACCGACAGTCCCAAAACCGTGCGCATTGAGGCCACGGGAGAGGGAGAGGTAACTGCCGGCAGCATTCAGCAGGATGCTGAAATTGAAGTGTTGAACCCCGACTGGCACATTGCCACTTTGGCAGAAGGCGCCAAGCTCGTGATGGAGCTGACCTTCGACAAAGGGCGCGGTTATGTGCCTTCCGAGCGCAATAAGGCGAATGCCGAACAGGCTTCCCTGGGCGCTCTGCCGGTTGACAGCATTTATACGCCGGTGCTGAAGGTCAACTATACGGTTGAAAATACCCGTGTTGGCCAGATCACCGACTATGATAAGCTGACCATCGAAGTATGGACGGATGGCACCATCAGCGCCAAAGAGGCTGTGAGCCTGGCAGCGCGCATCATGACCGAGCACCTGAACCTGTTTGTGACTTTGTCGCAGGAGGCCATGGATGCAGAGATCATGGTGGAGAAAGATGACAAGGGCAAAGAGAAAGCTTTGGAGATGACCATTGAAGAGCTGGATCTGAGCGTGCGTTCTTTCAACTGCCTGAAGCGGGCCGGAATCAACACGGTGGAAGATCTGATCAACAAATCTGAAGACGAGATGATGAAAGTGCGTAACCTCGGCCGCAAGAGCCTTGAGGAAGTCATCGCAAAGCTGGATTCGCTCGGCTTTAAACTGACGAAAGACGACGAATAACTGCAAAGGAGTGAATTGGGATGCCCGGTACCAGAAAACTTGGCAGAACCAGCGACCACCGCAGAGCTATGCTGCGTGCTATGGTTACCTACCTGTGCGAGACAGGCAAGATTGAAACCACTGTTACGCGTGCGAAAGAGGTGCGCGCAATGGCTGAGAAAATGATTACTCTTGGCAAGCGTGAGGATCTGCACGCAAAACGCCAGGTCTTTTCCTTCATTACGAAAGAGACTGTTGCGAAAAAGGTAATTGATGAGCTCGGCCCCAAATATGCGGATCGTGACGGCGGTTATACCCGCATCATCAAAACTGGCGTTCGCCGTGGTGACGCCGCTGAGATGGCGATCATCGAGCTGGTTTAATTTCAAAAAAGAGAAAGCACTTCGGGAGACCGAAGTGCTTTTTTATTGCGGATAAGAAAAATGGCTTTTCGGTAAAATATTCGCCTTTATGCAAAATTTACAGGTTAAAAAGGGAAGAGAACAGCGAATCAGCGAGCGATGGAACGGAAATAATCAAATAAGTCGGAACGTTTCCCAGGTCTTTATTGATTCTTAATGAATTTTGTAGTAAAATAATAACACTTATACTGTGTTATTGCGCCGATTTTTCGGCGATGATGAATAAAGATTGGTGATTTTTTTGTTAACAGCTATTACAGAGTTTGCGCAGAAATTCCGCAAACAGATCCTGGTTGCGTTTGATATTGTTGTCGTGACATTTTCCTATATTCTTCCCTGGATTATGATCAATGGAAGAACGTCCTTTTCGGAACACAACAGCCTTTTGGTAGCCAGCTGCTTTTTCTTTGTATGCTGCTATGAGATCGTTTACGGCCTGATGGGAATGTACGACAGCCTGTGGCGCTATGCTGAGATCGTAGAGTTTTTCAGGCTGTGTCTTGCTTCCGGTCTGGCAGTGGGATTGTTTGTAATAGGAACCTTGCTGATGTTCACCGAGCGGCGGGTCCCTACCTCCATTTACTTTCTAAGCGCGCTGTTTGCCTCGTCGCTTACGCTTTATTCACGCCTGACGTATCGCATGTATCGCAATACAACGCTGAGTAAGCGCAAAAAGGCCAGTCGGCGTACATTGATGATCGGTGCAGGTGATGCGGCCTCCACTTTGCTGCATGAGGTCTTTAAAAACAAGTCTCCGGACATGAACATCATCTGCTGTGTGGATGACGCGCCGGAGAAAGTGGGTCGTTCCATCATGGGAGTTCGCATTATGGGAACCACGGAAGATATTCCCGAGCTGGTGGACCGGTGCGAGATCGAAACGATTCTTTTGGCGATCCCAACGGTAGATGATGCCAACAAAAAGCGAATTCTCAGTATTTGCAACAAAACCAAATGCAATGTGCGGATTTTGCCGGACATTGTAAAAATGATCAAAGACGGAAAAGACTTTTTGTCCCGTGTGCGTGATGTGCGCGTAGAAGACGTGCTGGGACGGGATGAGATTGAGTTGACAGACCTTTCCAGTTCTCTGACCAAAGGAAAAGTGGTTTTGGTAACAGGCGGCGGCGGTTCCATAGGGTCCGAACTTTGCCGGCAGATTGCCTCCTGTGAGCCGCAGCAGCTCATTATCCTGGACATTTATGAGAACAGTGCTTATTCCATTCAGCAGGAATTGCGCCGCACTTATGGGGACAAGCTTAATTTGGAAGTATGCATCGCTTCGGTGCGCGACTCCAAAAAGATAGATGCCCTGTTCCAGCGTTACCATCCCAACGTGGTGTTTCACGCAGCGGCTCATAAGCACGTGCCGCTGATGGAGGACGCACCGGAAGAAGCGGTTAAAAACAATGTGTTTGGCACGTATAATGTGGCTTTGTGCGCGGAAAAATACGGTGCAGAGCGTTTTGTTTTGATTTCTACGGACAAGGCGGTCAACCCGACCAACGTCATGGGTGCGACCAAACGTCTGTGCGAGATGATTGTGCAGGCGCTGGCGCAGAAAAGCAAGACCAAATTTGTGGCTGTGCGTTTTGGAAACGTTCTGGGCTCCAATGGTTCGGTCCTTCCACTCTTTAAGGAGCAGATTGCATCCGGCGGTCCGCTGACGGTGACGCATCCCGATATTGTTCGTTACTTTATGACCATTCCTGAGGCAGTTCGTCTTGTGCTGGAGGCTGGAGCAATGGGCGACGGCGGGGATATCTTTGTTTTGGATATGGGCAATCCGGTCAAGATTCTGGATTTGGCCGAGAACCTGATCAAACTTTCCGGCTTCATTCCCTACAAAGACATTGAAATCAAGTTTACGGGCCTGCGTCCTGGCGAGAAGTTGTACGAGGAATTACTGATGGACGAGGAAGGGCTCCGGAAGACGGATAATAAGAAAATTTTCGTAGGCTCGCCTTTGAAATTGAACAAAGACACATTTTTTGATCATCTGGCAACATTGAAGCAGATTGCCTATACAAATAACAGCGACAATTTGGTGCAGGCGCTGATTGATTTGGTGCCTACCTTCCATCACGAAGAACATCGCTATCAATAAAGGGGGAGCCGGATGTACCGGAGAGGAATCAAGCGGGCTTTGGATTTTATTTTATCGCTGTGCGGGATTGTGGTGCTTTCACCTGTGCTGGCGGTGATTGCCCTGTGGGTCAAACTGGATTCACCTGGCCCGGTTTTCTTTCGCCAGAAACGGGTGGGGAAGGATAAAACGTTTTTCTCAATTTTGAAGTTTCGCACCATGTATGCAGATACGCCGAAAGACGTTCCCACGCATCTGCTGAAAAATCCGGATGCAATGATCACACGCAGCGGTCGTTTCTTGCGGCGGACCAGTCTGGATGAACTTCCGCAGATGTTCAACATTCTGCGCGGGCAGATGAGCGTGGTGGGACCGCGCCCTGCACTTTGGAATCAGGATGACCTGATTGCAGAAAGAGACAAGTACGGGGCCAATGCGTTGGTGCCCGGCTTGACAGGCTATGCGCAGGTAAATGGCCGGGACGAACTTCCGATTCCGGTCAAAGCAGAACTGGATGGTTATTATGCAAGCCATCTCTCCTTTGTGCTGGATGTAAAAATCTTTTTTAAAACCATTGCCAATGTCCTTCACGAAGATGGTGTCGTGGAAGGCGGAACACAGGGGAAATAATAAAAGCACGCGGCTACAATCAGCCGCGTGCTTTTATTGTTTACCGAAAACCCCCGGCTGTGCCGGGGAGTTCTCAAAAAGCTTTAGCGTTGCATAGGAAATAAAAACTCCTT
>NZ_JBBMFA010000099.1:0-23393 GCF_040096265.1 Ruthenibacterium intestinale | reverse complement strand
AGTAGTTAAGCTTGGTTGTGCCGAAGATACTTGGTTGGAGACGACCTGGAAAAATAGGTAGGTGCCGGCTCTTTTCTCAATGTATGCACCTCTAGCTCAGTTGGTAGAGCAACTGTTAAGTTGTATGACCAAGAGTAATGTGCGACACACAAATAGGATTTGACGCTATATCGCGAAAAATCCTCATATGCACCTCTAGCTCAGTTGGTAGAGCAACTGTTAAGTTGTATGACCACTGACTGGTGCACAACCACAAAAAGGATTTGACGGTGTAACGCCGAAAAATCCTCATATGCACTTCTAGCTCAGTTGGTAGAGCAGCTGACTCTTAATCAGCGGGCCCAGGGTTCGAGTCCCTGGAAGTGCACCAGATATCCACTGTCCAGAGAAATTTGGACAGTGGATTTTTAATTACACACAATGTCCTGCAATTAGACTGGTAAAGAAAAGGTGAGGAGATTTCCTCGCCTTTTTCTTTTGCCCGAATGGAGGTGTGAGCATGGAAGAGTGTGTCTCAAATCGTATCACAACTCTTTGCCACAATGTCAAGTGATGATTTAAAAAACGGCAAAAAAATATCCCCTCTCCATTAAAGGAAGAGGGGATATATGTGATACGAACTATAATTTGTTTGCCTTCCAGCGTATCCATAAAATTGCCACCAAAAGGGTATAAGAAAAGCACCGCCGAAGCGATGCTCTTAAAGCCATATTATTAAATGTGTCACTTGTTCCGCTTTCCCGTATTCTCTGTCCCCCGGACTTCTTCATGGTAGAAATAATCTACGATGACAGGATGTCCCTGCGGCACTCTGCCATAGGGCATTTCATTGTCCACAAAGGGGCAGTCATATTTCCTGGCCATCTCCTCGGCTTTTGCTTCCAGAGTTTTAAAATAGCTGCGGTTGCGCTTGTTATAGATTTCGTTATACAGTAGCACAAGGTCAGGATGCTTTTCTGCTATGTAATCCATGATCGTCTTTTTGAAGCCGCCGCGCAGGTTCAGGTTTTCCAGCCAGAATAGGTCGCACTGATCCTTCACTCGTTCAAAGATTGCTTCAAAATTCGTGATGCCCGGAAAAACCGGCGCAACAAAACAGACTGTGCGAATGCCTGCATCATAAACCTGCTTCATAGCCGCAAGCCGCCGTTTGATGCTTACAGCTTTGTCCATATCATCTTTGAAATCCTCATCGAGCGTATTGATTGACCACGATACAGTGACCTGGCCCAACTCTTTTAGAAGATCAATGTCACGCACCACAAGGTCGGATTTGGTGCAAATCAAAATATCCGCACCGCTGCCTTTAAGCTGCTCCAGCAGTTTTCTGGTATTGCCAAACTGTTCCTCCTGCGGGTTATAGCCGTCCGTCACGGAGCCGATTACAATGCGCTGCCCCGCATATTTCTTAGGATTTTTGATTTCCGGCCAATTTTTCACATCAAGGAACGTGCCCCATTCCTCCGTGTGTCCGGTGAATCGCTTCATAAAAGATGCATAGCAGTATTTGCAGGCATGGGTGCAGCCCACATAAGGGTTGACCGAATAACCGCCAACTGGAAGGCTGGATTTGGTCATAATATTCTTTGTCTCAACTTCACGAATCAGAATGCCGTTCTTTTCTATTTGTGCCATTTCTGCTGTGCCTCCAATACCTGCTTGAATGCTTCCGGAAATTCCTGCACCATGTTTGCCTCACCCACGAGGGGAACAAGGTCTTCTTTCATAAAAGCAGGAATGCCAAGCGCATGGGCCTGCTCCACAAGGGAATACGCCCATGCTGGGTCTGTTCGTACTTTTTTACTTTTCGCCCCGGTCATCGTCCCTACCACGATCCAGTCAATGCCGGAAAGATTCACTTCGCCGGGATCATCAAATAGCGGCTCAAAGGTAACATGATAGTGTTTTGCCCGGACATTGGCCTTGAGCGTGTCGATGCGCCACAGCTCTGATTTCCTTGTGACCGTGACGCCAAACCATGCGTTTTCCAAGTCCGTCTCAAAATCCAGCAGGTCGGGACGCTTTGACAAAAACAAAAATTGATGCTGCGGGTTTTCCCGAATCTTTGCGAATACCTGCTCTCGCCACTCCGGCTGCCATCCCGCCAAATCGCTCATACCGGTCAGCAGGAAATTTTGCGGGCGGTTCCTTTCCATCAGCCGCAGCTTATTCGGAAAAAACTCAGGTTTACTAAAGTCGTTGATCATATGATACCGCTTTACATTATTCCGGGCATAACAGTAAGAACAGCCTATGGTACAGCCAATAACCAAATTCATATTTTGAATATTGTCCTTAATGCAGACGCTCATCAGAGAACATCCTCCACATTTTTCAGGATGCGGTGGAGATAGTTCTCCAACTGCTCGATTTCCGCCTCGGAAAATCCCTTGTAATAAATGTTGCTGATTTCTTCCGTTACTTCATTATATTCCTGCTCCAAACCTTTGGCTTCTTCTGTCAGAAAAATGAGGATCTTTCTCCGGTCTTTGTCGCCTCTGTCCCGATAGATCAGGTTCGCCGCCTCCATGCGGTCGAGCATACTGGTCAGTGTGGTTGTGGCAAGACCGGTCTCCTTTGACAACTCACTGATGGGAACGCCATCCTTCTGCCAGAGGATATATAGAATCCTTCCCTGGGAGCCATTAAAAGCATCAATGTTTTTTTCGCTCAATATGCGTTCAAAAACTCGTCCACCGACCTGTTTGATCCGGGTTATCAAGAATCCACCTTGTGTTTTCATATTGCCACCTCAAACCGCAAGGCGACCATCCGCAGACAGCCGCCTTGTCTTTTCTTATTTCTGCTGCGCAGCCGCAAATTCAGCGTAACCTTTCCAGCCAAATACAGCATCCACATCTTCATCGCCGTAAACACCCTTGACATCGCAGAGGTGGACAACATGATCGTCCGCATCCATCGTCTGGGCAACAGTCGCATGAATGAGCAGTTTGCAGGGAACAGGAGCCTTGATGTTTGTGCCCTCCACTTCCTGCATCGTCAGACCGACCTTAGAAGCCTTATCCGTATCACGTCCGGAGCAGGTGCCACATCCTATCAAAGCGCTGGTCAGTTCAACCCCGGGGATGGCGAGAATAACTTCTTTCTTCTCAGCCAGCAGTTCCAGACTATAAGCCCCTTTGTTTAGGGAGAACATGATTTTGCCGGGATTGGTGGACGCAAAAGCCCAAAATGCCAGAGTTGCAAGGTTGGTGCTGCCATCCGGTTTTTCTGTACAGAGCAGAGTCATGGAATTGGGAGAAGTGTAAGCAGGCGCATTGCTGATATCGATTTTTTTCATTGTAGGAACCTCCTTATTTTATTTAAGATTATACTATATAGGAATATCCCCTGTCAATCTTTTTTGAATTTCATCTTTAAGCGTCTGTATTGGATTTATCCAAACAGGCGCTTTTTTTGTTTCCCGAGAACAATCTCGGACATGGGCAGAAATTCCTCATCACGCCAAGGGGGAAGTGCGCCTTTTACCTGCTTTCGAGGAAGGCTGCGTTGCTTTCCCCCCTCTCACACTCTCCCCCCAAGATACACTTACCTGCTGGGAAGAAGATATAAATGCCTGCAGGATGCATACTCCCACAGCCCAGCAAAGCAAACAACATTGCCGAAATGGAAGTCATCGTCTTTTCCAGCCGGTGATTTCCTTGAACAACCAAATAAGGAGGAACGAAATGTCGATCAAATTTAAAAACAGCGAACACGAGAAATTCTATGAGCAGTGCCTCGCCCGAACCGGCAGCCTGGATCCCTACCACAAGGCTTTCTTCTACACCATGGGCATCAGCGGGGACACCCGGCATCACATCGAGGATGTCTATGATTTTCGGGACGATGTGATCCGGCCGGAGGGGCTGAACAAAGGCTGGCAGACCAGCGGGAGCAGTTGCCTGACCCGCTTGGCGTTCAACCTCTGGAACGGGTGGAACGCGGATGGCTGTGCGACGCCTTATGATCTGTTCAGCTCGTCGGATGCGGCCTACATGTTGGAAGCGGTTCGGCTTCGGTACCCGGAGTACTGCAGGGAACCCCAGGCCCCCAGCGTAAGTCGGGCCAGATAAGATGGGACGGGGCCGAAAGAAAAAACACAGAAATAAAGGCAAATGCCAGAAAGGACTTGAAACCATGATCATGGGCATTGACCACGGGTACTACGCTATCAAAACCAGGCATTTCTCGTTCCCAGCCGGTGTGACAGCGTACACCCATGAACCCTACACCCTGAAGAACACCCTCCAGATCGGCGGCAAATACTACGTCTGCGGCACAGGCCGGCAGCCGATCCTGCGTGACAAGACCGTCAACGACAACTACTACATTCTGACCCTGGCCGCCATTGCCATGGAACTTCGCTGCAGGGGACTTCCGGCGGAGAGCTCGGTGACGCTGGCTGCGGGCCTCCCCCTGGCTCGTTATGGTCGGGATAAGAAACTTTTCACCGAATATCTGCTGCGCAATGGCCAGCCAGTCAGCTTCCTCTTCGAGGGGGAACGCTACAAGGTCAAGATCGAAAACGTGAAACTGTTTCCCCAGGGCTATTCCGCTATCGCTATTCATCCTGAGTTGGTGAAGGATGAGCCGTCTGTGCTTCTCATGGACATCGGCGGATGGACAGTCGACCTTATGCGACTGGACAACAACGTCCCTAATGCGGCCACCTGCCGCAGCCTGGAACTTGGCATGATCCGCTGCATGGATGAGATCCAGGAGCAGGTTCGTCGGGATACCGGCCTGTCTGTTACGGACGCCCAGGTGGAACGGATCCTTGCCGGCAAGCCCTGTAGCATGGACCCTGAAGCCCGAAAGCTCATCCAGCGACAGGGCCGACTCTACACGGAGCGGCTCATTTCGGCGGCAATGGAAGCAGGGTTTGACCTGCGAACTCTACCCGTGATTCTGATGGGAGGAGGCGCTGCGACCGTCATGCGCAACGTGAGCGAACGTGACGGCCTTTGTCGGGCTTTTCTGCTGGAGGACGATAAGGTGAACGCTGAGGGCTACGAACGGATTTTGAGCCAAATGTCGAGCCGTGAGGAACAGCGATGAAACGACCCCAGTTCGAGTTCAGACCGAACCGTCGCTTGAAGCTGCATCAGCAGGCATGGGAATATCTCGAAAGGGTCCCTGCCGGGCAAAAGAATGAGTACCTTGTTCAGGCGATCCTGTGTTTAGAATCTCAAAAAGGGCTGGAGAAGACCCTGCGCAAAGTTCTGACGGATCCAAGCGTGGCTGTCAAAGGGGAAAGCCTCCAAAAGAAACAAACGGAAGTTCCGGATGAGATGCTGGGGTTTATGGCAAGCCTGATGGAAACGTAGATGTGGCTGTGATGGAGAAGGGCATCTGCTATGTATAACGTGCCGCATTTACCCGATGAATTCTTGTTGCACTTGGTGATAGCTTTGTTCGGATGCTTTGTCTATGCTTGTGTTGCCCAAAGGGAAGATATGGAAAGGAGGGAACAGCATGGGCAAGCTGACAGTAACCGTGCCGGAAGAACTGCACGAGCGGATCCGAAAGGCACTGGAGAACAAAGGAATGACCACAGCGCAGTTCATCCAACAGGCCGTTTATATGTATCTGGATGACCACAACAAGAAAGGAGAAGGGAACATGGCCACACGAACCATTGCATTTCAGGTAACCGAAGAACTGTACCAGAAGGTAAAAGAGTACCTGATCCGCTACGAGCAGGTGTACGGGAGAAAGTTGAGCCAGAAAGAGTTCATCGTTACTCTGATCGAGCAGGCTCTGGAGGAGGCGGACGAAGACTTCGAAGCGGCCCGGGCCGACGAGGACGAGGGCAGCCACGAAGACCCGCTGGAAGAAGACCAGCCGGAAAACGGCGATCTCTCCGAATACGACGGCTGCGGCACCGAACAGGAAGCCGATGTGGCTGACGAGGAGACTGACAACGCTCCCAGCGAGGAAGCGTGATATCCCCCACAAGCAAAGGAGGTGGTTCCCATGCAGACAGAAACAGAAACATCGTAACGAAAGGAGTTGAAGCAAGAGAGTATTCGATTCATCGATATGTTCGCCGGCATCGGCGGGTTTCGAGAGGGCCTGCAGCTTGCCGGCGGATTTCAATGTGTAGGATTTTGTGAGTGCGACAAATACGCACAACAGAGTTATCGGGCTCTGTTCGAATGTGAGGAGGAATGGTATAGCTCAGACGCAAGAACAATCGACCCCGCTGAACTCCCGGAATTCGATCTGCTCTGCGGTGGATTCCCTTGTCAGGCATTCAGCATCGCTGGCGCTCGAAAAGGATTTGGCGATTCCCGAGGGACCCTGTTCTTTGAACTGTCCCGAATGGCTGCAGCCCGGAAGCCTCGGTATCTGCTCTTTGAAAATGTTCCCGGATTGCTTAACCATGACCATGGCAGGACGTTTGCGGCGATCCTCGATGCGCTGGGGGGACTGGGGTATCATGTGGAATGGCAGGTGCTTAACAGCAAGGATTTCGGCGTCCCCCAGTCCCGACGTCGAGTGTACATTGTCGGATATCTTGATGAGCGATGTAGAGGAAAAATATTTCCTTTCACCGGAACAAATGAGACGCCTCTTACCTGCATCCATGATGGACCACAGGGAAGCCGGGTCTACGACCCCAGCGGAGTAAGCTGTACGCTCACCAGCCAGGCAGGCGGTATGGGCGGCAAGACCGGGCTGTATCAGGTGGGGTTCCCAATCAAGGAAGCCACCCGAAAGGGCTACAAGATGGCCTATCCGGGAGACAGCATCGACTTGGCCTATCCGCAAATGAACACCCGCCGCGGCCGTGTGGGCCACAAGATCGCTCATACCCTGACCACGGATGCGACCCAGGGGACGCTGGTTGAGGCACCCCGATTCGTGGATATGAACGAAGATCCGGAAGTCACCGAAATCGCCCGATGCCTGACTGCCAAGCAGAACGGAGGGATCCGCAAGCACAAGCGAGAAGCCTCTGGCGTCCTGGTCGGCGGGCGGATCCGCCGATTGACGCCGAGAGAATGCCTCCGCTTACAGGGCTGGGCAGATGACAGGATCGACAAGATCCTCGCCATCCAGAGCGACAGTCAGGTGTACCGGCAAGCAGGCAACGGAGTGACCGTTACCGTGGTAGAGGCCATCGGAAAACGGCTGGCGGCTGTGGATGCGGAGGTGATGCGCCATTGACCTGAAAGAGCAGCCTTTTGGTTGCGAGATCGAAATGACCGGGCTGACCCGTCAACAGGCAGCGGAAGCGATCGCCACCCTGTTCGGGACCAGTGCCCGCCAGACTCACGAGTCCACGATCTATGATCCGTGGGAAGTGATCGACCGGGACGGAAAGAAATGGCGTTTCGTATTCGACAGCAGCATCAAGGCTACCATGCGAGATGGCCGCCGCCAGATTCCTGCGACATCGGGCCTTTATAAGGTCGAGATGAACTCTCCCAAACTGAGCTATGAGGAGATGGGAAAGCTGCAGGAGGTTGTGCGGACACTGCGCCATGCCGGAGCAGTTGTCAACGGCAGCTGCGGGATGCACGTCCATGTGGATGCCTCCCGGCACACACCCCAAAGCTTGAAAAACGCTCTGTCCATCATGTATTCCAAAGAGGACATATTGTTCAAAGCTCTCAACGTGAACGAGGCCAGAGTGGAACGCTGGTGCCAGAAGGTGCGGGAACCCATGCTGGAGAAAATCCCCAAGCTGCCCACGAACATCAGCATGGAGCGGCTGAAGCGGGAATGGTATGGCGGGAATGATGGAAGCTATGAGCACTACAACTGGACTCGATATTATGCGTTGAATCTGCATTCCGTATTTTATCGAGGCACACTGGAATGGCGATGCTTTGAAAGCACTCTCCACGCCGGTAAAGTCCGGGCGAACATCACGCTGGCATTGGCCATCTCCGCACAGGCGATTAACCAGAAGAAGACGTTGATGAGGAAAACGGAAATCTCCGAAAATCCCGCCTTCACGTTCCGCACGTTTCTGCTGCGGCTCGGCCTGATAGGGCCGGAGTACAAAAATGTTCGAGAGCATCTGCTTGCCAACCTGCCCGGTGACCGGGCATGGCGATACGAACGCTCCAGCTATCCAAGCCTGACTACCAGGCACAGAGAAGAACGATAGGAGGTGAAAAAACGTGGAAAAACTGCTATACTTTGCCTATGGATCTAATATGGACTTGGACCAGATGGCTTTCCGATGCCCGGATGGAGAGGTAGTTGGGGTGGTTCGTGTGGACGATTACCGGCTGACCTTCTGCGGAAACAGCAGTGCCGGGGTCGCAACGATCCTGCCCCAAGTGGGAAGCCATGTGGATGGCGTTCTCTGGCGTATCTCGCAGAAAGACGAAAAGAACCTGGATTTCTATGAGGGGTATCCCCGGCTGTACGGCAAAGAGTCTTTGGAGGTCACTGACAGCAACGGGCAGAAAATAACGGCTATGGCGTACATCATGAATTCTCCGTATCGGGAAAGCCCGGCACCGCCCGCGCCCCGCTATATGGAAGTAATCATGGACGGATGCTGCCAGCATGAGATCAACCCCGTCCCGATGCTGCAGGAAGCAAAGCGCCTTCAGAAAGAATACGAGGCGCGACTCTCACAGCTGAAAACGCACAAGAAAAAGGCCAGCCGGGATGACCGCAGACCGAAAATGATAGAGAGATTGAAAGGAGTGGAACCCATGTATAAAACCATGAGCGCAGTGTTGCTTCTGGCCTGTCTGGTCGGATGCGGAGCTCAGCCGAGCGAATCGCAATCTGCACCGAGCAGTTCTATGACCCAGTCGGAAGCCGCCTCTGACAGCCAGACCGAAGGAAACAGTCAGGCCACCCCCACACCGGCACCCGCAAGCAGCGCACAGGATCCTTCGTCTGCCGGCAGCCAGCCGATACAGACCCCGGAGCCTGCCACCACATCAGAGCCGACCGAAAGCACGGAACAAGCTGCTGAAACCAGTGGCTCAAATGCCGCAACTACGGCCTACGGTGCCGTGCCCTTTGAACTTGCAGCGGGCACAGATAAGTGGTGGTACATCGATTCCAGCGACAGCGCCTACTGGGCGGTGCAGGAAAACATCAACGCCATCCGGGCTGAAGCCGGACTGCCTGCACTGACGATGGACGAGTCGCTGAGTGAGGCGGCAAGTGACCGATGCGAAAGCTTCGTGGCCGGCGGTGCCTTTGACCACTCGGGCATGACGACCCGCAGTGAGATCTGCGCAAGGGGTCCGCTGCGCTCCGCAAGTGAGGTCTGCGAAGCCTGGAAAGGCAGCCCTGACCACTACGCAAACATCGTCAGCCCTGACTTCACCACCATGGGAGTCTCCTGTTGGTTCTGCGATACTGCAGATGGGCAGTACACCTACTGGACGGTGACCTTCGGATAAAACACAGTAGAAGGATAAATACCTTCTGCAAGAAACAGAATCACGCAAAACAGCCTAAGCACCTGCAATTCGCAGGTGCTTTTTTTATTGGAGGTATTGATGAAACAGAAATACAAAATGAGGCACCGCTTCACGGCGTTGCTGCAAGCATTCATGCTCTGCCTCTCCTGCTTTGCCCCGTCTGCTTTCGCACTGGAGAGCAGCGCCTCGGAGTCTGCCCCGACGAGCGAGGCGAACTCGGCGGGGCAGGAGGTGGAAGTTTCCTCCACCCCGGAAAGCGCAGAGCCTGTTCCTGAAGCCGGCAGTGAGTCTTCGGACACCGCCGAAGGGCTCGGAGAAAAAACGAAACTGAGCGCAGAAGCCCAGGCGTTCATCGCCGCTGTAGATGCGCTGGACCGTGAACAGATCCTCGCAGCCATCGATCAATGGCGGGAAGCCAGTCAGGCGTGGCAGAAGGACAAGGAAAACCCGGATCTGATCGCCGCACTGGATGAAGCAATCGCCGTATCGGATGAAGCGGCCGCCCCGGTGACCGTTGCGGAAGATATCTACCTTGCCCTTCCCGACAGCGAAAAGGAAAACGATGCGGTGGCTGCCGCTTATGCTGCATTGGCCGCTCTGGTCGTTACCATGCAGATGACAGTCGAGCAGGCAGTCGAGCCGAGCGTAGAAGGTGGCAGCACCGGCGGTACCGATGCCGGTGCCGGTGCCGAGCCCGACCTCAATGAGATCGCTCAGATGCTGTACGACGATCTGCCCGATGCGCCGACCGGCAGCTATATGGGGTCTTATGGCCTGCCTGTCGCTACCGGCGACACCAAAATCGGCATCGGTCTCTGGCACGATGACCAGTCGACTGCCATCGGCTATATGGATGCCGAGGCGCTGAATTCGGACGGGCTGACCATCACGGTGCCCCGGCAGGCTGGCGAGAGCTTCGCCATCGTTCCTATTTTTGTGCAGGTGGAATACCCTGCAAATGGCAGTTCTTCGCAGATCATTCTGCCCGAAGACGTGGTCCTGCTGGACTATAACGGCTCTGTTGCTGACGAACAGACTGCAGCGGAACTGCTGAACACCAACTATGTGGAAGCATCCGCAGGCACCACCGGCATCTATGTTCAAGCCGATCACGACTTCTCTGCAACCATCCGCTACGCTGCCCCGGACGGTACCAGCATGGAAAAGAGCCTGAATGTCCGGCTGGAAGGAGAAACAGAAAAGCCGACGGATGCCTACAGGGTCAGCACCTACGAGGCACGGCCCACACCGTCTGTAACGACAGGCAAGATCACTGCCGTAAAAAAAGTCAACGGAACTTGGCTGTTGTGGTTTAACGGTGAGGAGGCTTACTGTTGCACCCACGGCGCGAAAGGCACACCCAACGGATGCCCTGTTTACAACTATTCGCACACCTCTTTGGTGACTGCAGCTCAGTATACGCCCGGCGACCACTATGCTAATCAAATCAATATTTGGGGTGGCTTGAATCAATTGAGCCTTGGGCTGCTGAGCGTGGATGCCACCATGGATACCGCATACGACGATGTGCAGCGGTGGGTCATTGCCAACTACCCGGACAGCACCGCTGCCCGGAGTTACCTCGGTTCCATTGAACAGATGCGCAGCGGGGTATCGACCTTTGCAGCGGAAAGTGATTACTTTACCTATATCTATGAACCCTCCGAGGCAGGTTGGCAGACGATTGCTCTGATTGGGCCTCCCACCGGCAGCATCGACCCGAATGCACCGCCCGCAGGCGCCGAGTATTATGCCAGCTGGTCTGCTTCGCCCCAGACTGTCAGCGGCAGCTTTGATGCCAAGTACACGATCAACACCGACAAGACCGGGCTGGAGACCGGCGAAAAGGTGGACAACGCCACTATCGAGATCGAGCCCATCGAAAAAGGTGGGACCATCGACGGCGGTTCCTGGGCCATCACGCCTGCGGACAAACAGACGGTTACCACCGGCGGTCACGTTATGGACGATTCCTACCAGTCCACGGGTGGCGATGCCAGTGCCAGCTGGAGCTTGCACTATGCGGTGACCAAAACCTCCACCAGCAGCCGAAGCGGTCGGGAAGGGCCTTTCGCCAGTCAGGCAGAGGCCGACGCAGCAGCGGCCAGTGCCAAGGCCAGCGCAGAGTCTGATTTGCGGGCCGAAGCCCAGGGCATGGTTGATCGGGCTATCGCAGCGGCGAAAAGCAAGCTGGCCAGCATCAATTTCAGCTTTAATGAAACGGTGATCCCGGTTGGTTTCGAGTTCTATGATGGTGAGCATGGCGGCAGTCAGACAATTTCTGTTCCTATGAATAGTGCGAATGACTACATCATGCGCAACGACGAGTGGAGCCTGCAGGTCAACATCTCTAAGGTGGACAGCGAGACCGGAGAGCCGATTGCCGCCGATGCAGAGTACGAAGTGTTCGAATGGGATACTGTGACCCAGAAGTATATCCCCTTTGGCGGGTACAATCGGTATACGGTGATCCGCAATGAGGACGGTACCTATTCCGTAGCCAATGGCACCGACTACGGAACGGAGTTCGATACTAGCCGCACTCTCTACTACACCCAGCGCAACCAGGGTCGTTTTATCATCGTTGAGACCAAAGCGCCGGACGGCTACTATGGCGACTGGACCAACATTGAGCAGCCCGGTGAGGCTGGCACTCCCCTGGGCAAGCGTGCCTACTATATCGAGATCACCAAGGACAATGATGGCAGTGTGATCTGGCTGGATAATGCCGACTATACAGCCGATATTGCCACCAACTACACCGGCGGCACCAAACTGGTGACCAGCGATGGCACGGAAGCCACTGTCACCATCCACGATAAGCCGCAGGATGCTGGCCGCACCTATGTGACCGACAGCACCGGCCTCGCAAACAACGAGGACAGCTACACCATGACCCCCAAGGATAATGTGTTCCAGAACGACCGCGTTCTGGGTGAGATCATCTTGACAAAGGCGGATCTGGATCAAAAGCCGGAGGGTACTGCGACTCATGGTGAAGCCAGCATCGAAGGGGCCGTGTACGACCTTTATGCGGCTGAGGACATCCTGCACCCCGACGGCGTGAGCGGTGTTGTGGATTACAGCAAGATCACCTATGAGGATGGCACCCCCGTCTGGCATACCACGGTGCGCACCAACAGCGGCTGGGATGACAGTTATCTGCCCATCCTCTCCAAAGACCACCTGGTAGCCAGCGCCGAGATCAAAGACGGCCTGCTGGTGTTCAGCAATCTCTATCTCGGTAAATACTATCTGGTGGAGCGGGCTACGGGCATTGTGCTGCCGGTGGATACTGGCAGCAAGTTCTATCTCTCTGGTCAGTACCCTGAATTGGATCGCGAACTGGAGCCGACTGGCCGGTATTCTCCTCTGGAGCAGTCCGATGGCGAGTATACCGACTACGTCTACAAAAATCTTTACTCCGCCGTGGCAGAGGGCCGTGCGCTGGACGGCAGCAAAACCTACGATGGATACTACCTGAGCTACGCGAAAGGTTATCTCTGCGATGAGATCAACCACTATCAGACCCTGTCCTATGGTGATGAGTCCGGCTATGTGGTTCGGGAAGGCAATCAGAGTTTGGACGCTGTCCTGAAGGGCGGTTTTGAACTGCGCAAGCTGGTGAGCACCACCGGCCCGGGCAGCCCTGCTCCCAAGCTGGAAGGTGCGGGCTTCACCATTTACCGCATCCCCGATCTGAGCAAGGCGAATCAGTTTACCCGCGCCCCGGACGGCAGCTACAATATCCAGAGCGTGCTGGACGCCTACCGCAAGGACAACTACGACAGCGAGACCCTCAAGTATGATTTTAGCAATGAAGCCCAGGCGATTGCCCGGATGTTCGAAAGCGACACCGAACTGGTGTATGGCTACAATGCGACTCTGACCGAGGCGGGCGATTATGCCAACGGCAGCGGCCTCGGCTGGGTACCTACCGGCACGACCAACGAGTATCGTCTGAGCGAGATTTTCACCAATGAGGAAGGCATCATTCGTGTGACCGGTCTGCCCTATGGCCAGTATCTGGTCGTTGAGACCACCATCCCGAAAGACGTGTTCCAGGCCGACCCCTTTGGCTTTACGGTGAACAGAGACACGCCCCAGAGTATCTTCTGTACCCCCAATGGTAGTGTCACCGAACCCAGCAACAGCTATGTCACCTACAACATCTTGGATGAAGAGATGGAAGGCTACTTAAAGCTGGTCAAGGTGGACGCTGAGACCGGCAAGGCTGTCAAGCTGGCCAATACCTCTTTCGCCATCTTTATGCTGCATGAGGATGGAACTAAAGAGCGGCTGTCTATGGTCGATCCCGACAGCGGTGATCCCACTGTCAAAACCGATGTGTTCTACACCGACAGCGAGGGTCGCATGAAGACCCCCGAAAAACTGCCCCTGGGCCGATATGAGGTCGTAGAACTGGAAGGCCCCAACGGCTTCTTCAACGATGAAGCCTATACGGTTCAGTTTGAGATCTCTTCCGACTCTGCCTGGGAAGTAGTTGGCAATGCGGTTAATGGCATGGACGAGTATATCCTGACTCAGGAGTATATCAACCATGAGACCCTCGGCAAACTCACCATCCGCAAGACAGGTGAAGTCCTGACCGGCTGGGAACAGGACTGGAGTCTGGATATTCTGGACCCCTGGTTCTCCGGTGAGGCATGGCCCGGCAACTTCACCTGGGAGGAACGCCCGCTGGCAGGCGCCCAGTACACCATCACAGCCAATGAGGACATCTATACCCAGGATCGCCAGACCGACGTCGATGGCAATCGTTGCTTGTGGTATGCCAAGGGGGACGTGGTGGCAGTAGTCACTACCGGCGACGGCACCAGCGATATTGCCGTGTTCCGTCCTGGCCGCACCCAGGCCACCTACGATTTCCTGTCCGTCATCCATGACAAGGTTGGTGAGGTCACAGTGACTCTGCCGCTTGGAAGCTACCACATTGAGGAAACCAAACCTCCCTACGGTTTTACCGGCACCACGCAGAGTTACGATGTGACTTTCCAGTGGGATGAGCAGACCAACAGCGTGGTCATGGCCAAGAGCATCACCGCCATCGATGAGAACGGCAATGCTGTCACCAGCGAGTTCGAGATCGTCAATGCGGAAGATGCCACTGCCGAGTTCACCGAACAGCAGGTCTTGAAGTTCCACAACGAGCGGGAAAAGGCGCAGGTCAAGGTCATTAAGCTGGACGAGAAGACCGGCGCGGCTCTGGCTGGTGCGGTGTTCAACCTGTATACGCAGGATGACATCTACAACGCAGACGGCGACCGCCTGTTCCGAGCCGGTGATCTGTTGGCGACCTCTGCCCCCACGGGCGAGGACGGCGTAGTCGTGTTCGACTGCGACCTGCCCATGCAGGATGCCCGCTATGGTGAGGGGGACGAGCAGAACAGTGGACGGTATATCATCCGTGAACTGCGAGCGCCCACCGGCTACTTTCTGAACGATGAGCCGATGGAGTTTACCTTTACCTACACCGGGGCCAAAGTCCAGGTGTTGGAAAGCGCGTGCAAGAACGAGGGGACCAGCGTGTTCATCAGCAAGCGACAGCTCACCGGCGACGAGGAACTGCCTGGTGCGACTCTGACGATCCAGGACGAGAATGGCGCTGTTGTGCGCCAGTGGGTCAGCGGCGATAAGCCGGTCGAGATCCGCAGCCTGGAACTGAATAAGGTCTATACGCTGGTGGAAACCATTGCCCCGAATGGCTTTGCCAAGGCAGAAAGTATCCGCTTCAAGCTGGTTCAGCGGCAGGATGAGAACGGCGCTCTGTTGCCCGAAAATGATGTGTATGTCTGTACGGACAAAGATTGGTTGATCGTCGATCACTGGACCCTGATGGAAGACGGGACTGTGGTCATGCGGGATGCACCTGCCCCGGTACCGGAGCAGCCCACGCCGGAGCAGCCTGCACCCACTCCCACCCCTGTTCCCCTTGTGCCTTCTGTTCCGCAGACCGGCGATTTGACCTGGCTGTGGATCGCGCTGGGCATTGTTGCGGCGCTGTCCGCTGGCGGTCTGCTGCTGATCTTCAAGCGCAGCGGCACTCATGATGAGGAATCCTGATGCGCCATTTCGCTAAGGGTTTCCTCATCGGCACCCTGTGCATCTGCCTGCTGGGGTTGGTCTGGCTGATTGCCTTCCAGCCTCGGCTGACAGCACAAGAAGCACAGGACCTGAAAGCTCAGTTTACCACCATCCCCGAAGATAATCTCTCCGGGGATGGACCGGCTGGAAAAGAAGAAACCCAGCTGGACTTCGAGACTCTGCAGGCCAGGTATCCGGACGTGAAGGGATGGCTCACCATTCCCGGTACGGTAGTGGATTACCCCATGCTGCAAAGCAGTGCCGAAGACCCGGAAAAGTATCTCCGGCGAAACTACGACATGAAGTGGCGGATGGCCGGCAGCCTGTTCTTTCAGTATGACTGCACAGCGGACAGCCGGAATCTGGTGGTATTCGGCCACAACATGAACGACGGGACCATGTTCGCTGTCTTGAAAAAGATGACGGATCCGCAGTTCCGGCAAGCGCATCCCATCGCTGTCCTGCAAACGGCAGAGGGGACGCATGAATACCGAATCTTGACCGCAATGACCACTGACACGACGAAGCTCCTGTTTAACAGGACGCAGTTTGCCGGGGATGAAGATTTTCTGTCCTTTGCCGGCAGTATGCTGGCCGGGACAGAAATCGTTCCCCAGAAGCAGGATCGCCTGCTGACGCTGGTGACCTGTGCTTATGATTGGGACGGCGCGCGCACAGTGGTTGTGGCAATCGAACAAGATTAAATCTGCAATCGGCGGGGTGTGCAGGCACCCCGCCTCCTTTTATGAAGGGAGGAATTCATTGAAGCAAGGTCTGCTGGATAGGCTGGCGGAACAGAATCACGCATTTATTTCCAGCCTCCGCCTTGTACCGCATCTGAAATGGGCAGCACTGCGTGACTTGTACCTCATGAAACACAAAGAACAGTATCCGCTTGCTGAACTTCAATAGCCTGGTGCTGACCCGGCCAAACATCCGGTCATTTCTTCACTTTCTACCTGATTTTTGGCTTAATACCACGGTTTTTCTGCACATCAGATTCTAATTTTCATCCTCGTGCATGACGCACGAAAAGCAGGTTTTGCTCCTTATGTGTGCCTTGCGTATCGCTGCCCAGGGCAACGCAGGACAACAGTAAGGAAAAAAACTTGGTTGCTGTTCTTGGAGTCACCTCAATTTTTCAAAACAGCAAAGGAGAAAACAAAATGGATATATTGCTTTCCTGTAAGTTTAACATAGACACTGCTTGTATCGAGCTACGATATGCAGATGGAGAAATCCTAAGCATTGACTGTATCGCTGTTGAGGATGAATTTGGCTACTCTCCCCACGCCCGGGTAGAACTGGACTGGCTGATCTATAACGATCCATTGTCCTATGCACAGATGGTGTTGGGTGGCACATTAATCAATTATCTTAAAGATATAGTCAGCCCCCATAGCTTAGAGTTGGACAACTACAGTTAATTTTTAGTGAGCCAAGCAACAATATTGCTCGGCTCACTTTTTGTTAGAATAAAATTTGCTTTTTCCTACCAATTTCTTGGGTCAAAATAGGTTGATTGGGTGAAGGAGAGGTTGTTTTAGTTTGTTTTCTTATCATCGCCTTCCATTTCCAAAACCATCATCCTAATGATACGTGCAACTCGTTGGCTTGAAAAAATCGACCGAAGAAGATCAATAAGTTCCTGATCATTTTCCACGGAAACTTCTTGCTTTTCATCAATTTCTTTCGCAATATTTTCGTCAAGTAACATCTTATTTGGATATATTGGGGTGTAGGTATAAGTAAACAACCTAAATCGATACTTTTCATTATAAATTTCAAATTTATAATACTGTTCTTTCAACACATCAGAAATATTAGTTTTTCCTGTTAAATCCTCTTCTAATACCTCTTCTCTTTTCACTTGAGTTGCAGCACTTAACGTTGCCACTACGCTTAAAGCTGATGTCAGACCACTTAGAGTTTCCGTGTACTGTATCTTACTAAAGGTTGCTTTTACTTTATTGCCCATTTTTTTTGCTAAAGCACGTGATTGTTCACGCAGGATTTTTAGAGCATTATTGGCTTCAGACTGTTCTGTCATATCAAAATCAGGCCATAAATCATTCATCGTTAACACTCCTTTCAAATTTAGCCACTAACGGTAAATGGTCACTGATAGCTTTATTGGGAGAAATCTTTTTTAACAATGATTTCCCATTTATCGATTGACAATACTCCATGCCTTGAAATTTATCCACCAAATCCCGTGTCATAAGAATTTGATCATAGCAGTACCAATACAAACTCTTTGAATCTCCTGTATAGTAAAAAGATCCATACTGATGATTGGTTTCCGATATATGATTTAATGTAGGATTATACAACAATCTGAATTTTCTGTGTTGATATACTATCTCGCTCTTATTTTGAATTACTTCTTTATATAAAACTGCATTAAATGCGTCCTTCTGGATAAGTTCTTCATCAAATGGACTTGCATTTAGATCACCAATAATTATCGAATAAGTATGTTTATGTATTTTCTCTTGTTCTTTTAAATCGGCAATCAGTTCTCGGATAACCATTTTTCTTCCATCCGCATCGGTATGAGGGTTTGATGGCAGATGGGTCCCCGCAACTATATACTTAGACGAATCAGAGATAACAGAGTATAACACATATCTACTATGCTCACGATTGATTTCTACCTGTATAGTCTTCTTGGCGAGCATCACCACTTTTTCACAGCCACCATATCCTTGATAAAACTGATAAGCGTCTGATAACAATGTATGCGTAATAGTACTGAAGTCAGTGCCAGAGTATTCTGAAAAAATTGCAATATCAATGGAGTGCTCTTTAATCAGGAGAGCAATATATTCTTCGTTTTTGTTGGATTTTAAATTCCAGTATAACAAATTCATCTTATCACCCCCCTGCACATTAAATTGTTCTGCTGACTTCTAAGTAATAACTCTTTTGCATTTTGCCATAGAGGCCGTAGCATCTTGCTTATTATCATAGTGCCAACAGCTCCCCTTGTCAGGTATTACTCCCACAAATTCCTATACACATGCTCCAGGAACAATTAATTGCTTTCAATTATACTTTTTAATTTATCAAATTCTATCTTACGATCTGCTTGTTCCAACCGTAAAAAAGCGAGGAGACACATTTGATATGTTTCATCATACCAGTGTTCTAATTCTTCTGGGGGCATGTCTGCCACCGCTTGTTTGAACTTTCCGTTTATAGAAGGATCAACATTATTATGACGAATGTTCAGATTGTTGAACAAATAAAAGATATCACTGCAAAATCTGCTATCAACTTTAGCTAATTCAGTCCGCTTGGCTTCCAATAGTTCTGCAAGCTTCAAAATCGTATTTTTCTTTTCTTGTAAATTCCCCCTCATGCTATGATGGTTATAGGAAATCATCTTATACGATATTTCTTTTGGAATCTGCTCACTTTCCGCAACAGAAATTGCCGCAGGCGATTTCTCAACATATATTACAAAACCATCTTGATTTAAAGGCATATACCCTATTTTTTCGATAACCTGAGCAATTTGCATTAAGTAAAACTGAACGTTAATTGCTGGTTGTGGCATTGGTAAATATCCAACTCCAGAAGCACACTGTGCGCTTTGGTACCCCATAAGCATATTTTCAATATACTCACATAACAGAATCAAGTTATCAATACTAAAAGGTTCTGGCTCTTTCTCAAAGTGAAACCCGTTTACATCATTAAACTCCTCTATAGACAAACAGGTCCCACGAAAATAGAATCCCAGAAAATAATCGCTCAATTCGTCGTACGCAGAGATCCGTTTGGTGTTTGACACTTGAATACTGCGATCATAAAGCATACCATATAACTTCTGATATTCTGATTTTATATCAATTTTAGCTTCTTTTAGAATTTGGGCAAAATTCCGTCTCATCTTTTCACCTCATTCCACCCGTGCCAGTCCATTCATCAGCATGGGCAGGAGCCCAGTCACGGAGTTCTATCAACTCACGCTTTTCTTCTTCACATTTCTCAGGTTATAGCTCAAGTCGTTCGTGACAACTTCATGCTGAACAGACAACTTATTCCTGCGCACCCTTTTTCAGATTACAATCCCGGCAGAGCATCTGACAGTTGTCTGGCGTTGTTTTTCCGCCTTTGCTCCACGGCGTTATATGATCGGCGTGCATCTGTTCAAGCTCAAATTCTTCACCACAAATAGCACACTTATGTCCTTGCTTCTCGTAAGCCGCAAGGGCATCTCGACGGTCAAAGGAACGGATTGACAGTTTCTTTTCTTCTCCAGTCAACAGGTACTCATAAATACCGGTTTTTTTAGTCACATCTTCATCACCCATGAGTCGCTGAATTTCCGTTTCCAGCTTCTTGGGGTCAAGGTCTGTCCGCTTGCCGTGCTGATTGTAAAAAATACCCCACGGAAGCCCCTTCATTTCTTTGCGCTTCTTCGGGAAAATTGCCTGTACCCAATCGATCACAGAGCGGAAATAGTTCCACAGCTGCACCGCACTTGGGTCGTTCTGATGTTCAGCCATGTACGCTTCAATGGTTTTCCCTTCAGCGCTGGCCGCCCAAAAAATAGCCGTTTCAAGGTATTCCTGACGGATAGAAGCACCTTTCAAATAATCACCAGCCAGCGTACCGGCTGCACAGCCGGTCTTAGAAAAATACCGCTTTGCGTCAGAAGTCCAGCTGCCGGCATAGACGGCGTTCCGCAGCTCCTGATCGGTCAATTCTTCGCCTGCAATGTTGATAATACGGAACCATTCCAGCTTTTCACTGTCCGTACCATCACACACATATACGAATAGAGGATAGTCAAGAATCTGCTGCTTCTTGTCGGCTGGCAGATTATAAAAATACTTATCATCCACAGAGAAAGAGCCGTCCACGTATTCACACAGAGAGATCGTGCGCTGCTGGCCATCCAGCACCTCGAACCCGTCGGAGCCGTCCTCTTTCTTCACTTTGCACCAGTACATCACATTGAGCGGCAAGCCCTTCATGACAGTGCGAATAACTTCATCACGTTGAGCGTCTTTATAGACAAACTCCCGCTGATACTTGGGTCTTATATCAAGGCGTTCGTCATAACCGACAACACCTTCTTCTGCGTCGTTAAAGTAGCCCTCGCAGACTTCACCAACGGTAACTTTCAGTTCATTTATCTGCATATCACTTCGCCTCTTTCGGTTGTTCCGGGTGTTTGTTTCGGACTAAAACACGCGCATATGTTTTTATAAACAACTCACCGTTAACATCATAATATGTTTTGTCTTTCGGCGGCTCACTTACTTTAATTGCAGCGCCGTCATTCAGTTTCCCGACCGTTGTACGCTTACCATTCTTATCAATTTGTATTTGTTTCGGGTATATCTTACTCGCTACGCCGCACCAAGACTGTGTTACGCCTAAGATTTCAAATTGATCAGGATTGTATTTATCCAAGAATGTAATAGGAACGCCCATCATTCCAGAGTAATCACACGGTATGTCTGCTGTTGAATCAACATTTATCCCGTCATAATTATCATAATTAAGATAGGCATCAGGAGTATATTTTCTAACTAAAATCAAATCTTCATGTCTCTGCTTAAAATCTAAGTTTGTGTACCAACGCACGCCCTTTACGCGAATGAACCGTCTTCCATCCTGGTCCACACCACATCCAGCAGCATTTAACGGATAATCGTCTGGAACATAAAATGCTCTATCTCCTGAATGAATACTTGCCCCAATCCAAATCTTATTCTGCATAATAAGGGGGAAGACTTCTTTGTAAGTAATCGCATTGACGTTGCCAATGATAATGAATTTCTTCTCATGTTGCATCAATGTGGCAATATACTCACGGAATAACGAAAATGGGGGGTTTGTTACGACAATATCAGATTCATCCAACAGCTCCAGACACTCTTGCGAACGAAAATCTCCGTCACCATCAAGCTCGGAAAGTTCATTTTCACCTGACATGAACAACTTGGCCACGTCAACCATATCTACACCGCCATCGCCTGTTGTATCATAGACAGATGTGACGATAGCTTTGTATGGACGTTTGGCTTTATAGTCATCGCTTGTATCGTCACCGAACGAAAACGTCATCTGGCCGTCTTGATTAAAATGATATTGCAGCTGCTGGCCAATAATCGGGGATGAAAAATAGCACGTAGCTATTAGTTTCTTCAACCCAAGTCTGTTGAAATTCAAAACAAAATATTTGAAAAAATTCGATTCAAACGGATCATCACAGTTGCACAGTACGATCTTATCCTTAAAATGCTTGCGGTAGTACCGCATTTCCTTTTCAATATCGGTCAGTTGTGTGTAAAATTCATCCTTCTTTGCTTTGACGGCGGCACTCAACGCACTATTACCTGCCATTATTGTTCTGCCTCCTTCTCCTGATATACTTTCAGCCATTCACGCAGAAGGGCAGAAACCGTCATGTCTTTATCCAAGGCAATCTGCTTGAGAGCCTTGCGCTCTTCCCGTGTCATCGTGATTGTCAGATTTACCATGTTTCTTTCTGCCATAATTGCTTACCTCGCATGCACATTTAATTGTGTACTTGTGTAATAGTGTACCACAAAATGGCACACAAATCAACAAACTTAGACCGGTTCTGCCTTTGCCCTATTAGCTATAGACAAAATATTTCTCCTCTTTGCTTAATAAACAGGAGATCAGGCGAAAACCCGACCTCCTGTTTGTTAATTATCGCGACTCTCCGCTATCAATCTCGTTTCTTCTATGCTGTGAAAAATACGCCCACAAATTATTCCGAGAAATTACAGTTTCATAGCTACGGAGCTTACTGCGGAGATTACCATTTTCCCTCTCCAAGTCCACTGTGTGAAGCTGACCACGAATAGACTTGTACTCTGCCAACTCTTCGGTCAGTGCAGCGACCTTAGCTTTCAACTCGCTTATCACTTTCATCGCTGCTTCCAAAGCCTTTTGTAGCTTGGATTCCTTGCGCTCCTGAACATAGAACTTCTTTGCCGCAGCTGCCAGATTTTCATATTCAGAACGATCCAGCATGACTTTTGAGGAAAAAGGGACTGCATGGGGTTCTATTTGCTCCACTTCCTGAACAGCAACCTGTTGCTTTTGAATCTTCGCAATCTCCTTTTCCAGAGAAGCTGCCTGTTGCTCTTTTTGCTGCGTCTGTGCTGTAAGTTGTTCCAATCGCTCCTGTTCCCGTTCCACCTTGAACTGCGTCACGGTCAAATGTTCCTCAGAACTTCCTCGTTCTCCACGCTCCACATCAGAATATCCGGCATTGCGCATGGCTTGGAAGAAATCGTCCTGGAGGACGCTGTAAGACTTCCGCAGCACCGGCTTACCATTCTTCTGGAGAATGGGCGCTCCCTGTTCGTCCAATGCTGGTTTGGACAACCATTTTTTGCTGCTGCTCACCTGCATAATCGTTTCCTTGACGGTTCCCACAAGAGACTTGTCTTTGCACCTCTTGGACCAGAGGATCTGCTTCTCCACAACTGGAACATAGACCACATGGAGATGATAGTGGAACACATCCTGCCCTAATGCTTCGGACATAGCCCGGTTGCGCTCATCGGCGTGCATAACAGCAGAAAGAATATACTGTTCGCCGCCCACAATCTCGATGGCAGCCTTGTAAGCGTCCTCATAAAACCGCTTGGCAAACTCGTACCCGCCATGGTTATAGAAGTAGGCAGAGTTTACATCAAAAATCAATTCCCCGTAAAGGTTGGCGTCTGATTTCAGACCACGGGTAGAGATTACACCATCTTTTTCCATCTGAGCAAACATCTCTGCATATCCGGCGGTAGGTTTCTTAAAATGGATGTTCTGAGGGGTGCGTTCTGGTATAATATCTGGGTTGGTATAGGATTCCTTTTCTCGTTCGTT
>NZ_JBBMFA010000098.1:0-60127 GCF_040096265.1 Ruthenibacterium intestinale | reverse complement strand
CGGGCGGCTTTCAAAGCCGCCCGCCCGTTTTCTTTGGCAGGGGAATCATCCGTGCAGGCCGCCGGTCTGCCGCTCCATGTTTTCGACCACAATATCGTGGATCTCGCCCAGACCGGCACAGTACTCCAGCACTTTCCAGGGGACGTTGGTGTGAAAATGGATTTTGATCAAATCCTCGTCCCCCACGGCCAGCAGGCAGTCACCGGGAATGTTTTGCAGGATGTAGTCATGAATGTCGTCTTCCGATAGATTTTCACCTTCAATCAGAAGCTGTGTGTCAAATTTGTATTCCAGCATACGATTTCATCCCTCATTTCAGAAACAGATGCAGCATTTTTTCCTTTTTGGAAGTGTAGGGCTGATAGCGCAGGGACAGGTCCGGCCACGCCGCCTTTTTCAGAATGCTCTTTTGATGGGAAAAACAGTCAAAACTCTGTTTCCCGTGGTATGCACCCATCCCGCTGTCACCCACGCCGCCGAACCCGAGGTGGCTGGAGGCCAGGTGGAGAATGGTGTCGTTTACACATCCGCCGCCGTAGCTGCACTGGCCAAGCACCGCTTTTTCATGCTCTTTGCTGCGGGTGAACAGATACAGCGCCAGCGGTTTGGGACGCCTCTGAATGAATTCCATGGCATCTCTTAAATTGCGATAAGTGAGAACAGGCAGAATCGGCCCGAAAATTTCTTCCTGCATCACGCCCATCCGCTCGGTGACGCCATCCAGAATCGTGGGGGCGATGCGCAGGGTTTCCGGGTCGGTCTGGCCGCCGCAGACGCACAGACCGTCGTTCAGCAGGCCGCACAGCCGTTCAAAATGCTTTTGGTTGATGATGCGGCCATAATCCGGCCAGGACAGAGGGTCGTCCCCGAAGAAAGCGTGAATTGACTTTTCCAGTTCCTCCAGCAGAGCGTTTTTCACGCTTTCCTGGCAAAGAATATAATCCGGGGCCACACAGGTTTGACCGGCGTTGAGAAACTTGCCGAATGCGATGCGCTTCGCGCTGAGGGCAATGTCTGCAGTTTCATCCACGATGCAGGGGCTTTTGCCGCCCAGTTCCAGGGTGACCGGCGTCAGGAAACGGGAGGCTTTCTCCATGACCAGCTTCCCGACGGCCACGCTTCCCGTGAAGAAGATCTTGTCAAAATGCTGTTCCAAAAGCGCGGCGTTTTCCTGGCGGCCGCCTTCCACGACCGCCACGTGTTCCGCGGGAAAACAGCTTTCCAGCATTTCCCGCAGGGCGGTGCTGGTGGCGGGGGCGTAGGCACTGGGCTTGACAATGGCGCAGCACCCGGCGGCGATCGCGCCCACCAAGGGCTCCAGAGACAGAAGAACCGGATAGTTCCAGGGGCTCATGATCAGGCTGGTGCCCAAAGGTTTACTGATCACAAACCCGCGCGCAGGCATTTGGCTGGCGGAAACCGGCGCACGGCGCGGCCGCATCCAACGGGCGAGATGGCGCTTGGCAAAACGAATCTCTTCCAGCACCAGACTGATCTCGCACATATAGCTTTCGTAATGAGATTTGCCAAGATCCTGCTCCAGAGCGCGGCAGAGCTCGTTTTCGTTTTGACGCACCGCCTGCTCAAGCGAAGAGAGCGCGTTTATTCGGAATGCCCGGGAACGTGTGTTCCCCAGCTGAAAATAGGCGCGTTGTGCGGCCAAAAGTGTCTCGATGTGATTCATAAACGGTACCTCCCGTGGCCTTAGTATAGCATACAATGGCATACGGTCCAACTGTAGCATGCAAAACGGAAGAAAAAGGAAAGATTCGCAGGATAAACAGCAAAATGACAGTTGCGGACGCTGGAAACAGGCCATCTTGCCGGGCGAAGGGGCGATGTTGGGGGCATTTGCGCGGCAGAGAACGGCGGAACGGCTTGCCGACGGCGTTTTTTTATGGTAAAATGAATCGCTAAGGTGGTGCATATCCTATGAGCGAAACATTTACACCGCTTGCGCAATCCCGCGCGAGCTATTATTGCAAAGGAAGTCCGGTCCATTTTGTGCAGGTAGAGTTGTTCCGGATGGACTCGACCGGAAGCACAGTGGTCACGCTGACATTCAAAAACTTTTATTCCCGCCCGATCCAGAGCTTTGTGGCGCATTACCGCTGCAAAAACCGTCAGGGTGAAGTGATTGGGGAAGAGGATTTTTCCTACGAGAACGTGGATGCATGCAACGGTGAAATCTTTGGGTACGATGATGCGGTCTTTGTGTGCGACGAGCCGCTGGGCAGTGTGGAAGTGAAGCTGGTGGCTGTTACATACGACGACGGCATTCTGCACAGCTTGAAGCGGTGCACGCCGGTTGCCCTGCCGAAGCTGCGTCCGCTGCCTGCCAATGAGCGGGCGAGTGTACGTGCGGCGCTTGGCAATCCGGAAATCAGCTATTATACCGAAGAGGCGGAAGATGGCTGGCGCTGCGGATGCGGCGGTTTCAACTACAACGTCGGGCAGGGAAAACGCATCTGCTCGGAGTGCGGGGCGGACAAGGGAATTCTGATCGCGGCCATCCACGATGCGCAGCGTGCTTCGGCTCCTCAGCGGCCCATGTATGATGCGGGGATGCAGTTTCTGCCCGTGCAGGATGACGACGTGATGTCGGCGTCCGGCCGGCCGGGTCCGCGCTATTGATTGATTCATGAACGTTACGCCGCGCGTGGCTCTGCAAGGGGCTTGCGCGGCGCCTTTGTGTGTTTTTAGGAGGTACATTGATGGCGAAGAAAAACGCCGCTTATACCAATGAGAGCATTGTCAGCCTGAAAGGCGCCGACCGTGTGCGAAAACGGCCCGGCGTCATTTTTGGGTCTGACGGAGTGGACGGATGTGCGCACTCCATTTTCGAAATCCTGTCAAACTCCATCGACGAGGCCCGCGAAGGCTACGGCGACCGCATCCTCATCACCAAATTTAAGGATCACTCCGTGGAAGTGGAGGATTTCGGCCGGGGAATGCCCGTGGATTACAACAAGGCCGAAAACCGGTATAACTGGGAGCTGCTTTTCTGTGAGATGTATGCCGGCGGCAAGTATACCGCGGGGGCGGAAAACTATGAGTATTCGCTGGGTCTCAACGGCCTGGGCCTGTGCGCCACGCAGTATTCTTCCGAGTGGATGACGGCGGATGTGTACCGCGATGGATTCCATTACCATCTGGATTTTCAGAAAGGTGAAAACGTAGGCGGCCTGCAAAAGGAACCCAGCACCCGCCGCAAAACCGGCTCCCGGATTCGCTGGAAACCGGACCGCGAGGTGTTTACGGACATCGATGTTCCCTCGTCGGCTTACCTGGATGTGATCAAGCGGCAGGCGATCGTCAACGCGGGCGTGACATTTGTATTCACCGACGAAAGCGGCCCCGAGAGAACGGTCACGGAGTTCTGCTACCAGAAGGGCATTGAGGATTACGTGGAAGAAGTGGCCAATCTGGAGAGCCTGACGCCTGTGCAGTTCTGCCAGTCTACGGCAGAGGGGCGCGACCGGGAGGACCGGCCGGACTACAAAGTGAAAATGAGTGCGGCGTTCTGTTTTTCCAACAAGACGCAGCTGCTGGAATATTATCACAACTCTTCCTGGCTGGAGCATGGCGGCAGCCCTGACAAGGCGGTCAAAACGGCTTTTGTGGCACAAATTGACGCCTATCTCCGCAGCAAGGGCCTGTACAAAAAGAACGAGAGCAAAATCAAGTTCGAAGATGTGCAGGACTGCCTGATTTTTGTGTCCAGCTCTTTTTCCACCCAGACCAGCTACGAGAACCAGACCAAAAAGGCCATCAACAACCGGTTCATCCAGCAGGCCATGACGGACTTTTTGAAACACAACCTGGAAGTGTACTTCCTGGAAAAGCCCGATGAGGCGCAGAAAATTGCCCAACAGGTTCTGGTGAACAAACAGAGCCGCGAGCATGCGGACAAAGTGCGTCAGGGCGCGAAAAAGGCGCTGACCGAAAAAATCGATATCGCCAACCGGGTTCAGAAATTTGTGGACTGCCGTTCCAAGGACCTCTCCCGCCGGGAACTGTATATCGTGGAGGGTGACTCGGCCATGGGCGCCGTCAAGACCAGCCGCGATTCTGAGTATCAGGCAATCATGCCTGTGCGAGGGAAAATCCTGAACTGCCTGAAGGCGGACTACGACCGGATTTTCAAAAGCGACATTATTACCGACCTCATTAAGGTTTTGGGGTGCGGCGTGGAGCTGCGGGGCAAATCCAAAAAGGATCTGTCCAGCTTTGACGTGAACAACCTGCGCTGGAACAAAATCGTCATCTGCACGGACGCGGACGTGGACGGCTACCAGATTCGGACGCTGATCCTGACCATGCTGTACCGTTTGGTGCCGACTTTGATCGAAGACGGCTACGTTTATATTGCGGAGTCACCCTTGTACGAAATCGAGAGCAAGGGCCACACGTATTTTGCTTACACCGAATCGGAAAAAACGGAGTTTCTGGAGCGGATCGGCGATGCCAAATATACGATTCAGCGCTCCAAAGGTCTGGGCGAGAACGACCCGGAGATGATGTGGCTGACCACGATGAATCCGGCCAGCCGCCGCCTGATCAAGGTGACGCCCACAGACGCCAAGCGGACCGCAGAGGTGTTTGATCTGCTTTTGGGAGACAACCTGGCCGGCCGCAAGGAGCACATTGCCCAGCACGGCTGCGAATATCTGGACGAGCTGGACGTTTCTTAATAAAACGCAAGAGGGAGCAATATGGCGAAAAAATCAAGCAAAAAGACAGGCCCCGTTCGCCCGCAGCTGGGCGACAATGTGGAGATCCTCTCCGCGGGCAGCGTTTTGGAGCAGCCGATCACTGAAACGCTGGAGACCAACTACATGCCCTATGCCATGAGCGTGATCGTCTCCCGTGCGCTGCCTGAGATCGACGGCTTCAAGCCTGCGCACCGCAAGGTGCTGTACACCATGTACGACATGGGCCTGCTGAAAGGCGCGCGCACAAAAAGCGCCAACGTGGTGGGCAACACCATGCATTTGAACCCGCACGGCGATCAGGCGATTTATGACACCATGGTGCGTCTGGCGCGGGGCAACGAGAGCCTTCTGGTGCCGTATGTGTCCGGCAAGGGAAACTTCGGCAAGGCTTACAGCCGGGACATGGCTTACGCGGCTTCGCGTTACACTGAGGCCAAACTGGAGGACGTGTGTGCTGAACTGTTTGGCGACATTGATAAGGATACGGTCGACTTTGTGCCCAACTATGACGCGTCCACCACGGAACCCACGCTGCTGCCGGTTACGTTTCCCACCATTCTGGCCAACAACACGCTGGGCATCGCTGTGGGCATGGCCTCCAGCATCTGTTCCTTTAACCTGCGCGAGTTGTGCGAGACGACCATTGCCCTGATCAAAGATCCGGACCATGATCTGTTCTCCACGCTGCCTGCGCCGGACTTTGTGGGCGGCGGTTACATCCTGTACAATGAGAAGGAACTGAAAAATATTTACGAGACCGGGCGCGGCAGCGTGCGGGTGCGCGCCCGCTACCGGTACGAAAAAGACGGCAATATGCTGGAAATCACGCAGATTCCGCCCACCACGACGGTGGAGGCCATCATGGACAAAATCGCCGAACTGGTCAAGGCGGGCCGTGTGAAAGAAGTCAGCGATATGCGCGATGAGACGGATTTGAATGGCTTGAAACTGACCATCGATCTCAAGCGCGGGCAGGACCCGGACAAGGTCATGCAAAAACTGTTCCGTCTGACGCCGCTGGAGGACAGCTTCTCCTGCAACTTCAACATTCTGATTGCGGGCATGCCCCGGGTGATGGGCGTGCGGGAGATTTTGAACGAGTGGACTGCTTTCCGTACGGAATGTGTGCGCCGGCGCACCTATTTCGATTTGACCGGCAAGGAAAAGCGGCTGCACCTGCTCAAGGGTTTGGCAGCCATTCTTCTGGATATTGACAAAGCGGTCCGCATTGTGCGCGAGACAGCGGAAGAGGCCGAAGTGGTACCCAACCTGATGATCGGGTTCGGTATCGATAAGACGCAGGCGGAATATGTGGCCGAAATCAAGTTGCGCCATCTCAACCGGGAATACATCCTCAAGCGCACGCAGGAAATCGAAGAGCTGGAGGCGGAAATCGCCCGGCTGAAAGAAATTCTGGACAGCCCGGCCAAGATCCGCCGCATCATCATCGACGAGCTGTCGGGCGTTGCCAAAAAATACGGCGAGGCGCGCCGCAGCGAGATCCTCTACGAAGCGGAGAGCGAGGAAGAGGATGAAGAAGAGGATTCCATGCCGGATTACCCGGTGACGGTGTTCTTTACCAGCGAAGGATACTTTAAGAAAATTACGCCGCAGAGCCTGCGCATGTCCGGCGACCAGAAACTCAAGGACGGAGATTCGGTCATTTTGCAGCAGGAAACGAAAAACAACGCAGAACTGCTGTTCTTTACCAACCGCTGTCAGGTGTACAAATGCCGTGCAGGCGATTTTGCCGATGGAAAGGCCAGCCTGATGGGCGACTACATCCCGGCGCGTCTGGGAATGGAAGAAGGCGAAACGCCGGTCTGCATGGCTGTGACGGAGGATTACAAAGGCCACATGTTCTTCCTGTTTGAGAACGGCAAGGCCGCCAAGGTCCCCATGTCCAGCTATGCCACCAAGCAGAACCGCCGTAAGCTGGTCAATGCGTTCAGCGACAAGGCTGCACTGTTCTGGGCCGCGTATTTGCACGATGAGTGCGAGCTGGCCATCCAGACCAGCGCGGGCCGTATGCTGCTGGTCCACTCCGCTCAGGTGCCGGAAAAGCAGACTAAGAATACGGCGGGTGTGAATGTGATCACGCTCAAGCGCAATCACCGCATCACATCGGTGCGCCCGGCTGAGGGGATGGAATTGGCGGATCCCCATCGCTACCGGGTGCGCACATTGCCCGCCATGGGCGCGGTGCTGAAGGCAGAGGACACGGCGGAACAAACCAGCCTTGTGTAAAATTCCGTTTTCTGGCTTGCTTTTTTCTTTGTTTCATGCTATGATGAATCCGTTAATGTGACTGGAGGTTTAACGATGGGTGTTTTAGAGATCGTCAGCGGTGTTCTGCTGATTTTTTGCAGCCTGGCCATTTTGGTGATGGTTCTTTTGCAGGATTCCAAGGGCAGAGGATTGTCCGGCGTGATCGGCGGCGGTGAAATGATGGCGGCCGAAGGTCGCAGCAGCATGCCGAAAACCCTGCTGGCCAAATATACGAAGGTGGCTGCGATCATCTTCTTTGTGCTGACCATTCTGGTAAGTGTATTCAGCATTTATACAAAATAAGACAAAATTCAAGGCCCGCCGGCATGGCGGGCCTTTTTGCACATTGACGGGAGGAGACCGCTATGAGTCTGAAAGGGAAAATCCTGAAAGAGCTGGAGAAAAAGCCTCGCCGCCTGAAAGAGCTGAAGGCGCGCCTGGGCAATGATAAAAAAGTGACCCGCCTGATGGACGAACTGGTGAAAAAGAAGCAGGTGTTCGTTCGTGACGGAATGTATTGCGTTGCAGCCCGGGATATGGAAAAGGCGCTCAAATGCCGTCTGGTCAAACTGGCGCGGACGTTTGGATTTGCCCAGCCGGTGGAAGGCGGGGCCGACGTGTTTATTCCCGGAAAATATCTGTTGGGCGCCATGCCCGGCGATCTGGTGCTGGTGACGCTGGATGAACATCCCCGGCGTGCCGGTACGCTGGAGGGAAAAGTAATCGCCATCGCTGAGGAGAATAAGCGTTTTGGCGGAGAGGTGACCAAGCTGGACGGCCGCCTGGCACTTCTGCCGGACGCCTGCCCCCATGTTCCGCTGCTCATCAAGAAGGGGGCGGACGGCGGCGCTCGCATTGGGGAAAAGGCTGCGGTGGAGATTTTGGAACGCGGTGAAAACCATGCGGATCACCGGGCCGGAGTGTCCATGCGCTTTGGCGCGGCAGATGTGGCTTCTCACTGTGCCAAAGCGCTTTTGTACAGTGTGGGCATTTCCCGCCATTTCCCCGCATCGGTGAAGGAAGAAGCAAAAGTTTATGAAAATGCCCGGCTGCGTGAGAAGGACTGCAAAGGCCGCCGAGACCTGCGTGACTGGGCTGTCTTCACCATCGATTCGGCTTCGACCAAAGACATCGACGACGCCATTTCTCTGACCCGTACGGAAAACGGCTATGCCCTGGGGGTCCACATTGCGGATGTGAGCCATTATGTGCGGCCCGGGTCCGCGCTGGACAAAGAGGCTTTCAGCCGCGGAACTTCCGTGTATTATGCGGACAGTGTAGTGCCCATGCTTCCCCGTCAGCTGTCCAATGGAATCTGCAGCTTGAATGAAGGGGAGGATCGGCTGGCGTTTTCCTGCCTGATGCAGCTGGACAGACAAGGTGGTGTGATCGATTACGAATTCTGCAAGACGGTTATTCGGTCCCGGGTAAAAGGCGTGTACAGCGAGGTAAACGCCATTCTGGACGGCTCTGCCGACAACGCGGTAAAAGTGCGGTATGCACAGGTGGCGGAACAATTGCCCCTGATGCAGGAAGTGTACGAAAAACTGGCAGCTCGCCGCCTGCAGCGGGGGGCGATGAACATCGAGAGCGATGAAGCCAAGATTCTGGTGGACGAAAGCGGGCGCTGCACAGGAGTGGAAAAGCGTGTGCGGGGCGTTTCCGAATGCATGATCGAGGAATTTATGCTGCTGGCCAATATGTGCGCGGCGCGGCTGGCAAAGGAAAAAGACATTCCGTTTGTGTATCGTGTCCATGACCAGCCCGAGGCCGAGCGGGTGGAAGCGTTGAAAAAAGCTTTGCTGGCCATGAAAGTGGATGCCGGATTTGCAGGAGAGACCCCCACCGTGAAAGAGCTGGCAGCTTTGCTGGATGCCACAAGAGATACGCCGCTGGAACGGGCGGTGCACACCAATGTGCTGCGCAGTATGGCGAAAGCCAAGTACGAGCCGCAGCCCAAGGGGCATTTTGGTTTGGCGCTTGCAGACTATGCTCACTTTACCTCGCCGATCCGCCGTTATCCGGACCTGGCGATTCATCGCATTTTGGGCCGGC
This sequence comes from Ruthenibacterium intestinale, assembly GCF_040096265.1. Lineage (NCBI taxonomy): Bacteria > Bacillati > Bacillota > Clostridia > Eubacteriales > Oscillospiraceae > Ruthenibacterium > Ruthenibacterium intestinale. Next base: position 51,089 of record NZ_JBBMFA010000098.1, on the reverse strand, counting down.
TGTGCGCGGGCGCATCTGCGGATGAGATCCGCCAGCAATTCACGGGCTTTGCAGCCGAGGCATCGGTTCAGTCTTCTGAGTGTGAAGTGCGTGCCATGAAAGCGGAACGGGATATTGATGACTGTTATAAGGCGGAGTATATGCAGCAGTTCATCGGTGAGGAGTTCGACGCGGTGGTGGCATCGGTCACCAGTTTCGGTCTGTATGTGGAACTTCCCAATACGGTGGAGGGCCTTGTGCGGGCGGATGCGCTTTCCACGCGGGAACTTCAGCTGATTGACGGCGTAGCGCTGGTGGAACCGCTGGGCGGACGCCGCTGGGCAGTGGGCGATAGGATGCGCGTGACGCTTGCCGGTGTAGATGTGGCTGCAGGAAACGTGGATTTCGAGCCTGCCCGAGGCGAATAACTGTTCCCCTTGTCCGCATAGAATGCGGTGAGGTGAACACGATGACATTCGTTCAGACAGTTGCGCTTTTTTGGGCGCTGGTATGTACCGCCGGGGTGGCGGCAGTTTTGTGTGGAACAAAGCACCCTTTGCTCAACGCGTTGAAAAGCGCGGGGTGCGGCGCGGCCGCTTTGGGGGCAGTTAATTTGCTGGCCGGATTTACCGGGGTGACCATTGCGCTGAATTATGCCACATCGTTTGTGGCAGTGGTGTTGGGAGCACCGGGTGTGGTGCTTTTACTGCTGGCACGCGTGTGGGTGCTGTTTTGATTTGGGAGATTGTTTATGGAATACCAGTGGTTTGCTTTTTCGGACGAACGCATGAAGCAGGCGTTCGATCTGCGAAAGGAAGTCTTTGTGGAAGAACAGGGGTTTGCCCTGGAAGATGAAATGGATGCGCAGGATCAAACCAGCCTGCATGTGCTGGGTATCACAGAACAGGGGACTGTGTGCTGTGCCCGAATCTTCTGGCAGGAGCCGGGGGTGCTTCATGTGGGACGTGTGTGTGTTCGGCGCAGCTGCCGGGGACAAGGGGTAGGCCGCGGCCTGATGGAAGAGATTTTGCGCAAAGCCGGAGAATTGGGCGCACGGCGGGCAGAGTTGGGGTCTCAGTGCGGCAGGGAAGGCTTTTATGAAACGCTGGGCTTCCGTCCCTTTGGCAATCGCTTTCTGGATGCGGGCGCCTGGCATATTGCCATGGGGCGCGACCTGAGAGAACCTTTAAGAGGCCGGAACGGTTGATTGAGGGACAAGCCGATTGCAAAAAACTGCCTTCCCCAAAAGGGGTGCAGGGGGCGCTTGAATGAGCAGGATTTTGAGAATTGCGGGAATTTTGATTTTGCTTTGGGGGTTTGTGGGCACAGTAGTGGCGGGTGTCAACTGGGCCGGTGTGCTGAGCGAGCCCTCCTGTGCGGCAGAAACCGCCCGAATGGTACTGGATGCCAGCCGGGCCCATTTTGTGCAGGGGTGCGTCAGACTGGCAGTGGGCGCGGCCCTGATTGGACTGTCCGTCTTTGTGCGAAAGAAAAATCACTGAACTGAGATGCGCAGAAGCCGTGGCTTCTGCGCATTTTTTACAAGGATATACACGCACAAAACAAATTGCTTGCGCAAGCAATTTTGTTTTGATATAATAAAGACCGTTCGCCCGGACAAGCCCGGGCGTATCCTTTTTAGGCGGTGGAAAACGATGAAGATGGAATGGATCAGATGGCTGTCCGTAGCGGACCGCTATGCCAAAATGGATCTGGACCGGCATTTGGCGCCGTTAGGGCTGAACAGCAGTCAGCACATGTACATTGTGCGCGTGTGCCGCAGTCCGGGAGTGCAGCAGGATCAGCTGGCAGAAATCTTTCACATCCATCCGAGCAACGTTACACGAAGCATAGCTTATTTGGAAAAAGAGGGCTTTTTGCGCCGGGAGCAGAATCCGCGGGATAAGCGTACCAGCCGGTTGTATCCGACCGACAGGGCACAGCAGGCCTGCGGAAGGATCGAGGAGATCTGCGAAAACTGGCAGCATGCCGTGACGGCGGATTTTACCGAGGAAGAGACAGCACTTCTGAACCGGCTTCTGCTGCGGGTGGCAGGCAGCGCCGTAGCGCGCATTGAAAGCCAAAATGCAGGGGAGGAAGAGAAATAATGACCAAAGACAATCCATTGGGGTATGAACCGCTGCCCCAGCTGCTGAAAAAATTTGCGGTACCCAGCATCATTGCAATGCTGGTCAGCTCTCTGTACAATATTGTGGACCAGATTTTCATCGGGCAGGGCGTGGGCTATCTCGGAAACGCCGCTACCAATGTGGCATATCCGCTGACGACGATTTGTATGGCCATTGCGCTTCTGATCGGCATCGGAAGTGCATCGCGCTTTTCGCTTTATCTGGGAGCCGGCGAAAAAGAGAAGGCAGCCAGGGTCGTGGGCAATGCCTTTTTGATGATGCTCGTTGGCGGAATTGCATACACCGTTTTGGTAGAGCTGTTTTTGCGCATCCTGCTGACGGCTTTTGGCGCGACGCCGGATGTCATGCCTTACGCAGAGAGCTACACCCGTATCACTGCACTGGGAATGCCGCTTCTGATCGTCACAAACGGCATGAGCAATCTGGCACGTGCGGACGGCAGTCCCAAATATTCCATGGTCTGCATGCTTTTGGGCGCGGTGATCAACACCATTCTGGACCCCGTTTTCATCTTTGTCTTCGGCTGGGGTGTAGCGGGTGCGGCCTGGGCCACCGTCATTGGTCAGTTCTTTTCTTTTCTGGCGGCGGTGCAGTACCTGGGGCGCTTCCAGCATGTGCAGCTGCGGCGGGAAATGTTCCGCCTGAGCCCGCAGGAAAGCATCCGCATTGCGTCTCTGGGCATGAGCAGCAGCCTGAACCAGCTGGCGATCACACTGGTGCAGATCGTGCTGAACAATTCTCTCACCTACTACGGGGCTGCTTCGGAATACGGCACCGATATTCCTCTGGCGGCCAGCGGCATCGTCATGAAGACAAACGCCATTCTGCTGGCGGTGATCATCGGTATTTCCCAGGGATCGCAGCCCATTGTCGGCTTCAACTACGGGGCGCGGCAGTACGATCGGGTGCGGGGAATTTACAAGCTGGCGGTCAGTTGCTGCGTAGCGGTGGGCAGCGTGGGGTTTGTTCTGTTTGAATTTTTTCCCACACAGATCATTTCCATTTTCGGAACCGGTGATGCGCTGTATTTTGAATTTGCCGTGAAGTTCATGCGCATCTTTCTGATGATGATTTTCATCAATGGCGTGCAGATGATTTCTTCCAACTTTTTTGCTGCCATCGGAAAGCCGGTAAAGGGCATGGTGCTGTCCCTTACGCGGCAGGTGCTGTTCCTGATCCCGCTTTTGCTGATCCTGCCATTGCGGTGGGGAATGGACGGCATTCTGTTCTCCGGTCCGGTGGCGGATTTTGCAGCGTTTGTTACGACCGTGCTTCTGATTCGGCATGAAATGAAGCATATTCGCGCACTGGAAGAAGCGCAGAAAGCATAAGGAAAGCGAGGCGTTCTTTTGATCAAAGACCTGACCAAGGGGAGCCCGGCCTCTGTGCTGTGGCGTTTTTCCATCCCTATGTTTATCAGTGTGATTTTTCAGCAGATGTACAACATTGCCGACAGCGTGATTGCCGGCAAGTTCGCGGGGGAGGACGCGCTGGCGGCTGTGGGCGCGTCCTATCCCATCACCATGATTTTTATGGCCATTGCCGTAGGCAGCAACATCGGCTGTTCCGTAGTCATCTCCAATTTGTTCGGTGCAAGAGAATATACGCGCATGAAGACCGCGGTCAGCACAACGCTGCTGGCGTCTCTGGCGCTTTCGGTGGTGCTGACAGGTGCCGGACTGGTGGGGACCAGGGCGCTGATGCGTATGGTCAATACGCCGGACAATATTTTTGAGGACGGCGCTTTGTATCTGGCCGTTTACGTGGGCGGATTTACCTTCCTGTTTCTGTACAATGTTGCCACGGGCATTTTTACTGCTTTGGGCGATTCCCGCACGCCGCTGTATTTCCTGATCGGCTCTTCATTGGGGAATATTGCGCTGGATTACATCTTTGTGCGTTATTTTGAATGGGGTGTGGCCGGTGTGGCCTGGGCGACCTTCATTGCGCAGGGCATCGCCTGTATTCTGGCGGTGTGGACGGTGGTTCTGCGCTTGCGGGATGTGCCCACCGAGGGACAGGCTCCGCTGTTTTCCATGCCGATGCTGTGCCGCATCGCGCTGATTGCCGTGCCCAGCATTTTGCAGCAGAGCTTTATTTCCGTGGGTAATATTTTCATTCAGGGGTTGGTCAACAGCTACGGTTCCTCTGTCATTGCCGGCTATTCCGCCGCGGTGAAACTGAATACCTTTGCGCTGACCAGCTTTACGACTCTGGGCAACGGAATTTCCAACTTTACGGCTCAGAATCTGGGTGCGGGCAAACCGGATCGGGTGCGTCAGGGGTTCCGGGCGGGCGTGATTATGACGCTGCTGGTGGCGGTTCCCTTTTTCGTTGCCTACTTTGTGTTCGGCCGGCAGATGATCTTTTTGTTCATGACCAGTGAGAGCGGAAAAGCGCTGGAGACCGGTGTGGAATTTTTGCATATCATTTCGCCCTTCTATTTTGCCATTTGCATCAAGCTGATGGCAGACGGTGTTCTGCGCGGCGGCGGCGCCATGAAGGCGTTTATGGTTGCAACCTTTTCCGACTTGATTCTGCGTGTGATTTTGGCATTTCTGTTCTCCGGCATTTGGCAGGAACGGGGAATCTGGCTCTCCTGGCCGCTTGGTTGGGTAGTGGCGACGCTCATGTCGCTGGCGTTTTACAAAAAAGGCGTCTGGAAACAGATGCTCAAGTCTTGAATCCATCAAAAAACCTCCTGTCCGGAAAGTCCCGGGCAGGAGGTTTTTGATTACAGCGAATACCAGTATTTGCGGTCCAGATTGCGGTACTGCACGGCCTCACTGACATGCCAGACCTCCAGGGTTTCGCTGCCGTCCAGATCTGCAATGGTGCGGCTGACTTTCAATACCCGGTCATATGCGCGGGCTGAAAGTCCCAAACTCTGAAAAGCGGATTCCAGAATTTTTTCCGCGTCCCGGGTCATGGGGCAGGCTTGGCGCAGCATGGCGCTGGGAAGCTGGGCGTTGCATGAAATGCCGGTCCCTTCGTAGCGCTTTGTCTGGCGGTCCCGGGCAGCGCACACCCGCCTGAGAATATCTGCGCTGCGTTCGCCGCCGCTTTCCCGGCGCAGTTCTTCGTAGTTGACCGGGGCGACCTCCACGTGAAGATCAATGCGGTCCAGAAGGGGACCGGAAATTTTTTGCAGATAGCGGTTGATGGCTCCGGGCGAGCAGGTACATGCCCGGGTGGGATGGCCGAAATATCCGCAGGGGCAGGGGTTCATGGCTGCCACCAGCATGAAGCGGGACGGGAAAACCGCACTTCCCGCCACACGGCTGACGGTCACATGACCGTCTTCCATGGGCTGACGCAGAATTTCCAGTACATCGCGCCGGAATTCCGGCAGCTCATCCAAAAACAAAACGCCGTTGTGCGAAAGGCTTACTTCCCCGGGGCGGGGCGTGCTTCCGCCACCTGCCAGGCCGGCGGCGCTCACCGAGTGATGCGGCGCGCGAAAGGGGCGGCGCGTCATCAGCGAACTGCCTTTTTCCAGAAGCCCGGCCACCGAATAAATTTTGGTGCAGTCCACAGCCTCGGAACGTGTCAGAGGCGGCAGAATGCCGGGGAGCCGTTTGGCCAGCATGCTTTTTCCGGTGCCCGGCGCGCCGATGAGCAGAATATTGTGTCCGCCGGCAGCGGCGATCTCCATGGCGCGACGTGCTTCCGGCTGTCCGTGCACATCGGCAAAATCCGGCACATCGGCGCCGAGCACGGCGGAAAAGGAGACCGGATCTGCGGGCGCAAGAAGCTGCTCTCCGCGCAGATGGCGCACCACATCCAATGCGCTGTGCACAGGGTAGACGGTCAGTTCTCCCGCTGCGGCCGCTTCCGCCGCGTTTTCGGCGGGAACAAACAGCGTGCGCAGCCCGGCTTCCCGCGCGGCCAATGCCATGGGCAGCACGCCGGTGACGCTGCGAACCTGGCCGTCCAGCGACAGTTCTCCCAGAAAAGCCGCATCAGCGGGAACGCTCTCCAACTGTCTGCTGGCGCACAAAATTGCCAGAAGGACGGGAAGGTCGTATACCGCACCGGTCTTTTTGATGTCCGCGGGAGCCAGATTGACGGTAATGCGGCTGGCGGGCCAGGTGAAAGACAGATTTTTCAGGGCACTGCGCACCCGGTCGGCCGATTCTTTTACGGCGCTGTCCGGCAGACCGACGATCGCAAATTGGGGCAGGCCGCCGCTCACATCCGCCTCTACACGCACAGCAAAACCGGAAAGTGCATATACCCCAAGACTGTTGACTGTGGCGAACATTCCGATATCAACCGCCTTTTCGACAAAATATTGTGGTTACAGTATATCTTTTTCAGCCTTTTTACACAAGAGTGAATTGACATTACACGGGGAAAAGTTTATCATTTAAACAGGTCAATGAGACCTGTGCAAATGTTGAGAAAGCGGGGTATAGAAACATGGAATACAAAGCCGAGTATGAGCGCTGGCTTGCCGCGGACCTGGAAGATAAAGATCTTCGCCCGGAGCTGCTGAGCATTCAGGGCATGGATGAAGAGATCAAGGACCGTTTTGCGGTGAAGCTTGCCTTTGGCACCGCCGGCCTGCGCGGCGTTTTGGGCGCGGGCACCAACCGCATGAATATTTATGTTGTTCGTCAGGCCACACAGGGTCTGGCCAACTGGGTCAAAACACAGGGCGGCACACAGACTGTGGCCATCAGTTATGACAGCCGGATCAAAAGCGATGTGTTCGCCAGAGAGGCGGCCTGTGTGCTGGCTGCAAACGGTGTTCACGTGCGCATTTACAAGGCGCTGATGCCGGTTCCTGCGCTGAGCTTTGCCACACGGTATTATCATTGCAACGCGGGCGTCATGGTCACTGCCAGCCACAACCCCTCCAAGTACAACGGCTACAAAGCGTACGGCCCGGATGGATGCCAGCTGACCGATGAGGCGGCCGACATCGTGTACAACGAAATTCAGAAGATCGACGTGCTCAACGGCGCGGCGACCATGAGCTTTGAAGAGGGCCTGGAGAGCGGTCTGGTTCAGTATGTGGAAGATGCCTGCTACGAAGCTCTGTACGAGGCCATCAAGAGCCGCAGCGTGCGGCCCGGTTTGTGCAAAACGGCAGGCTTGAAGCTGGTTTACAGCCCGCTGAACGGTTCCGGTCTGGTGCCGGTGACCCGTGTGCTGAACGACATCGGCATTACCGACATCACCATTGTGCCTGAACAGAAAGATCCGGATGGCAACTTCCCCACCTGCCCCTATCCCAACCCCGAGATTCGTGAGGCTCTGGCATTGGGCCTGGAACTGGCCGAGAAAGAGGGCGCGGACCTGATGCTGGCCACCGATCCCGACGCGGACCGCGTGGGCATTGCGGTGCGCTGCAAGGATGGAAGCTATCAGCTGCTGAGCGGCAATGAGGTCGGCGTGCTGCTGCTGGATTATATCTGCAAAGGCCGCATTGAGAACGGAACCATGCCCGAGAATCCCGTGTGCGTGAAATCCATTGTATCCACGCCGCTGGCGGACGTGGTGGCAGCGCATTACGGCGTGGAGTGCCGCAATGTTCTGACGGGCTTCAAATGGATCGGCGATCAGATTGCAAGCCTGGAAGCGGCCGGCGAGGTGGAGCGCTTTATCTTCGGGTTTGAAGAGAGCTACGGATATCTTGCAGGCAGCTATGTGCGCGACAAAGACGCGGTGATCGGCTCCATGCTCATTTGTGAGATGGCCGCTTATTATCGCAGCATCGGTTCTTCCATCAAAGAGGAACTGGAGCGCATTTACGCAGAGTATGGCCGTTATCTGAACAAGGTCAACAGCTACGAGTTCCCGGGGCTGTCCGGCATGGAGACGATGGCCGGCATCATGTCCCGCCTGCGCGAGAACCCGCCGAAAGAATTCGCGGGCTATCCGGTGATCAAGGTGGCGGACTATAAAAAGCCGGAGGAGACGGGCCTGCCCGCTGCCAATGTGCTGATTTATTCCCTGGAGGGTGGCGCTACCGTGGTGGTGCGTCCTTCCGGTACAGAGCCGAAGATCAAAACCTATTTCACCACGCTGGGCAAAGACCTGGCGGAAGCAGAGGCTCAGCAGAAAGCACTGGCGGCGGCAGTGGAGCCGATGCTGAAATAAGGCTTGCACTTTTTGAAAAAGTGTGGTATAGTATTTGAGCAATCGTTCCGACGGCTGCTCCATACGCACAGGATGGCGTATGCTGGTAGCCTCCATTGAAGGTTGTGATTGGGCGCATGTATCGAGCATGGCCCCTGAAAGATCAAAACCAGAAAGAGGTGAACCTGAATGAAAGAAGGAATCCATCCGAAGTACCAGGAATGTGTGATCACCTGCGCTTGCGGCAATACGATTCACACTCGTTCCACGAAGCCGGAGATTCACGTTGAGGTGTGCAACAAATGCCATCCCTTCTACACCGGCAAGCAGAAACTGGTCGATACCGGCGGACGCGTGGACCGCTTCAAAAAGCGTTTCAACCTGGACTAATAGCGAACTTGCAAAGGGCGGTTTTACGACCGCCCTTTGTTTTGTTGTCTGAACTCCTTTGGAAAAAGAGGTGCGGCAAGATGGAAGAATACCGGACCATTGAGGGAACGGCCACCGCGGAAATCGAAGAGAAGCGATCGAAATTTCTCTCCAGAATCTCCTTTGCAGACACGGAAGAGAAGGCGCTGGCGGTGTTGAATGAGGTGCGTGCCCAGCACCGGACTGCGAATCATAACGTGTATGCGTACGTCCTGCGGGACGGTATGCGCACCCGATATTCCGATGACGGTGAGCCCGCGAAAACAAGCGGACTTCCCACCTTGGAAGCCATTCGTCATGCGGGGCTGGTGGACTGCATTGTGGTGACCACCCGTTATTTTGGCGGCACGCTTTTAGGAACCGGCGGCCTGGTGAGAGCTTATACGGCGGCTGCGGCCGCAGCGATTTCCCGGGCAAAGGTCCTGTGCGTACGCGTGTGCGTGCGGGGCGTGTGGACCGTGGATTATCCGCTGTATGAGACGGCGGTGAAATTGCTGACAGAACAGGGTGCCCGCCTGGAAGAGGCACAATTTACGGACAAAGTGGCGCTTCCCTTTGTGATGCTTGCGGGCACGGAAGAGGGGTTGCTGCCCAAGGTGCAGCAACTGTGCCGGGGCAGTGCGGAGATTCAGATTTCAAAACCGTATCATGCGCCTTTTTAGATTTTTGTGCGCCGAAACAAAAAATTTACAAAAATCACAAGGGAAATCGCGCCTTTCTGTCGTATAGAGTATATGAAACACCTTTTTCGCGGCAAGGAGGCTGAAATATGACGGTGCGTGAACGGACGGAAGAAATCGAGCGGATGACGCTGTCTCCTTATGCGTCGCTGAGCGAGAACAGCCGCGGGCGAGAAAAGCCCGAGGAAGAATGCCCGGTGCGCACCTGCTATCAGCGGGATCGGGACCGCGTCATCCACTGCAAGGCGTTTCGTCGGCTGAAGCAGAAAACGCAGGTGTTCCTCTCGCCGGAGGGAGATCACTACAGAACGCGGCTGACACATACGCTGGAGGTCAGCCAGATTGCCCGGACCATTGCCCGTGCGCTGCGCCTGAATGAGGATTTGACCGAGGCCATCGCGCTGGCGCACGATTTGGGACATACGCCGTTCGGCCATGCAGGCGAACGGGCGCTGAACCGTTTGTGCCCGGGCGGGTTCAAGCATTACGAGCAAAGCGTGCGTGTGGTGACCCGTCTGGAAAAAGGCGGCAAGGGCCTGAATCTGACATGGGAAGTGCGCAATGGCATTGTGTGCCATACCAAAGGGGCCTGGGCGGCTACGCGGGAAGGGCAGATCGTGCGCTATGCGGACCACATCGCCTACATGAACCATGATATAGAGGATGCGGTGGAAGCCGGTGTTCTCCGGAATGAGGATCTTCCCAAAGAGATCACCCGGGTGCTGGGAGACACAAAGTCCCGGCGCATCACCACCATGATCTGTTCCATGATCGATCACGGTGCGGAAACCATCGGTATGGACAGTGAAGTGGCCGGCGCCTATGAAGCGCTGCACGATTTTATGTACAGCACAGTATATGTGGACCGGGTGGCAAAGCGCGAGGAAAAAAAGGTGGACAAGCTCATTGAGGAACTGTACAACTATTTCCGGGAGCATCCCACCCATATGCCGCAGGACTATTTGTACATTGTTTGGAACGAAGGGGCGGACCGCGCCGTGACCGATTATATTTCCGGCATGAGCGACGAATATGCGACGCGCACGTTCGAAGAATTGTTCGTGCCCCAGAAGTGGCATGTGCTTTGAGGAGGAAAGATGGACGAAAAGCGATTTGAAGTGATTTACAAGCAGGCGGTCTCTTTCAGCACAGAAGTGCGCATTCTGCGGGATCGGGAGACCGGCGTTCAGTACCTGATCAACTGGACCGGCCAGGGCGGCGGAATCACACCGCTGCTTGGAGCTGACGGAAAACCGGTGGTCTCCTTTGACTGAGCGAGATTGGGACCGGATGGGAGGTGACGGGCTGTGATCCCCCATGAATACATAGAGGAACTGGTGCAGCGCAGCGACATTGTGGATGTGGTGCAAAGCTATGTGCAGCTTCGTCACCGCGGGCGCACACACACCGGGCTGTGCCCGTTTCACAACGAAAAAACACCGTCTTTTGTGGTGTATCCGGAGACGCAGTCGTTCTACTGCTTCGGATGCGGCACGGGCGGCGATGTGATCACGTTCATCAAAAAAATCAACAATGTGGACTATGTGGAGGCGGTGAAGACGCTGGCGTCCCGGGCGGGAATGCCCCTGCCGGACGAGGATGACAAAACCGGGCGGCTGCGCAGCCGTGTGCTGTCCATCAACAAAGACGCGGCGCGCTTTTTTGTGGAGTGTCTTCAAAGTGAGGAAGGTCGTGACGCGCGTCGATACTGGGTGGAAAAGCGGGGCCTTTCCCCCAAGACCATTACCCGATTTGGATTGGGTTATGCGCCGGACGGCTTCAACCGCATGCGCGATCATCTGCGAAAGCTGGGATACAGCGAGGAGGAGATGCTTGCCAGCGGTGTGGTGCGCAAAAGTGAGCGCGGCAGCCTGTACGATATGTTCCGCAACCGGGTCATGATCCCCATCATTGATCTGCGGGGCAATGTGATTGCCTTCAGCGGGCGGGATTTCACTTCGGAAAAACCGCAGCGCAAATACGTCAACAGTCCGGAAACCATCGTGTACAAAAAAAGCCGGACCCTGTTTGCCATGAATCTGGCCAAGAAGTCCGCTTCCCGAAGATATATTTTATGTGAGGGAAATCTGGATGCGATCTCCATGCATCAGGCGGGATTCGATACGGCAGTGGCAGGCTGCGGCACCGCTCTTACGTCGGAGCAGGTAAAGCTGATCGGCGATTACGCGGATGAAGTGGTGCTCTGCTTTGATTCGGATGAGGCGGGCCAGAAGGCCACAGCCAGAGCCATTCGGCTGTTTTCCGCGTCCAACGTGAAGGTTTCCGTTTTGAATATCCCAGATGCAAAAGACCCGGATGAGTACATTAAAAAGTTTGGTGCTGACCGGTTTGAAATGCTTTTGAACGGGTCGGCCAATGCCATCGAATACGCTTTGCAGAAGGCGCGGGCAAATTATGACATTGCCACGCCGGATGGAAGAGTGGGGTATCTGAAAGACGCAATTGCCGTTCTGGCCGGGAACGTGTCCGCCACGGAGCGGGATGTTTATGCAGGGCGTCTTTCGCAGGAGACCGATGTGGCGAAACCGGCGATTTTGAATCAGCTGGAGTCTGCGATTCGCGCCCGGAACCGCCGCCAGCAGCAGGAGCGGGAAAAGCGTCTGCTGGAAGAAGGTGCGGCTGGCCGGGTAAAGGTTTCTTTTTCGCAGGGCGGTCAAAAAGCGCTGGGCGTGGCATTTGCGCAGCAGCAGCTGGTGGCGGCGCTGCTGAAAGAACCGTCGTACGTGCCGCTGGCGGCGGCGCGGGTGAAGCCGGAGGCGTTTTTGGATGAGGGCCTGGGACAGGCCTACGCACTGGTGGTTCAGCGGGTGCAGAACGGGGAGAATGTGGATGTGGCATCGTTGTCCGGAGAGATACCAGAAGCGACACTGGCGCTGATCAGCCGTGTGCTGGCACAGAACTATGACGTGGGCTTCTCCCGCCAGGACGTGGAGATGTATCTGGACCGCATTGAACACAGCGTGCCGGAGTCCAGCCGGGCCGCACAGAAAACGGCGGACGAACTGGCGGATTACCTGCAGGCACTGAAGGATAAAAAAGGATAGAACGCACGCCAAGAACATATATTAGATTGAATAAGAATAAGGGAGTCATTATGGGAGAGAAGAAAAACATCATTTTGAACCTGGTGGAACAGGGCAAACGCGCCGGCAAGGTCACGACCAAAGAAATCAACGATACGCTGGAAGAGATGGGCTTCGAGGTGGAGCTGGTGGACAAGCTCTACGAGACGCTGGAAGCCAATAACATCGAGATTGTGGAAGAACCGGACGCGGACGCTGAGGAATTTACGCTCACCGAAGACACGGTGGATGTGCTGGAATCTGCGCTGACGGCTGAGGGCGTTTCCATCGACGACCCGGTCAAGGTATACCTGAAAGAGATCGGCCGTGTTCCGCTGCTCAGCCCGGAAGAAGAGATCGATCTGGCCATTAAGATTCAAAGCGGCGGCCCGGATGGCGAAAAGGCCAAACAGCGCCTTTCGGAGGCCAACCTCCGTCTGGTGGTGTCCATCGCCAAACGTTATGTGGGGCGCGGAATGCAGTTCCTGGATCTGATTCAGGAGGGCAACCTGGGCCTGATCAAGGCCGTTGAAAAATTCGACCACACCAAGGGCTTTAAATTCTCTACCTATGCCACTTGGTGGATCCGGCAGGCCATCACCCGCGCGATTGCGGATCAGGCCCGCACCATCCGTATTCCGGTGCATATGGTGGAAACCATCAACAAGGTGAAAAAGGTTTCCAGCCAGTTGCTGCACCGCAACGGCCATGAGCCCACTGCGGACGAAATTGCGCTGGAGCTGGATATGCCGGTGGACAAAGTGCGCGAGATCATGCGTGTTGCTCAGGAGCCGGTCAGTCTGGAGACGCCCATCGGTGAGGAAGAGGACAGCCATTTGGGAGATTTCATTCCCGATGAGGATGCTCCGGTTCCGGCTGAGGCAGCCAGTCACACGCTTCTGCGGGAACAGTTGGGCGATGTGCTGAAAAGCCTGACGCCCCGTGAGGAAAAAGTCCTGCGCCTTCGTTTTGGTCTGGAGGACGGCCGTCCCCGCACCTTGGAAGAGGTGGGCAAGGAGTTCAATGTCACCCGTGAACGCATTCGTCAGATCGAGGCCAAGGCTCTGCGCAAGCTGCGGCATCCCTCCCGCTCCAAAAAGCTGCGTGACTTCCTGGATTAAAACTGAAAAAATAAAAGTGGGCCTTCGGGGCCCACTTTTTTGAGGAGGAGACGTTGTGGCGACGGATATGACACAGGGGCGCGTGATGCGTCCGCTGATCCGCTTTACGCTGCCTTTGGTTCTGGCCAATGTGTTCCAGCTGACGTACAATGCGGCCGATGCGGTGATCGTGGGGCGGTTCGTCGGCAAAGAAGCGCTGGCGGCTGTGGGAGCCGCCGGCCCGGTGGTCAACATCATCACTTTTCTGGTGGTGGGCGCCTGCCTGGGGGCGGGCGTTTTGATGAGCGAATTTTTCGGGGCGCAGGACCGGGAGACACTGCGCTGCGAAATCGGCACCTCGCTGACGGCAGGCCTTGGGTTTACGCTGGTGCTGGCGCTGCTCTGCGGCGGTCTGGCGGGCCCGCTGCTTCGGTTGACCAGAGTGCCGGAGAGCCTGCTGCCATCGGCGGCACTGTATTTGCAAATTGTGTGCGCTGCGCTTCCGTTCACGTTTTTGTACAATCTTTTTGCCAGCGCGCTGCGCGCGGTGGGGGATTCCCGAACACCGCTGTTTTTTGTGGCTGCATCCGCTTGTGCCAACATCGTGGTGGACTATGTGTTCGTAGCGGTTTTGGGCATGGGGGTGGAAGGCGCGGCGCTGGCCACGGCACTGGCCATGACGTTCAGCGGCGTACTGTGCGTTTCGTATGTGTGGCTGCGCATTCCGCTGCTCCGTCCGGGCCGCGCGCAGCTTTTCCCGCGGCGGGATCTTTTGCGCAGGACCGTCGGATACAGCTGGGTGACGGCGTTGCAGCAAGCGGCGCTGTACATTGGAAAACTGCTGGTGCAAAGCTGCGTCAACACCCTGGGTGTGGATACCATCGCTGCGTTCAATGCGGTGAATCGTGTGGATGATTTTGCATATACGCCGCAGCAAAACATTGCGCATGCCATGACCACGTTTATTGCACAGAACCGCGGAGCCGGCAAAACAGAGCGCATTGAACGGGGGTTCCGTGCGGGTGCGGTGCTGGAAGCTGCGTACTGGGCGGTTCTGGCGCTGATTGTTTTGGCGTCGGCCCGGGGGATCATGGGGCTTTTCGTGCCGGATGATGCAGCCGTGGTGGAGATGGGAACAAAATATCTGCATTGGATGGCGTTGTTCTATCTTCTGCCGGCCTGCACCAACTGGATTCAGGGGTATTTTCGCGGCATGGGCGATTTGAAGGTCACGCTGTTCTCCACGTCGATTCAAATGCTGGGCAGGGTGATTTTCACCTTCCTGCTGGCGCCGGGTTTTGGCATTGAGGGCATTGCTTTTGCGCAGCTGGGCGGCTGGCTGGTCATGCTGGCGTATGAAGTGCCTGTGCTGGTGCATGCCAGACGGTCCCGTGGGGTATAAGTGTGGACTTTGTGAAAAAAAGCGCGGTCGCTTGACAAATGCTGCGCTTTTTTTTATGATTAAAGTTAATTGATACAGTATAGTTAAAGGAGTGGCATCATTGCATATTACGCAGGAATCGGATTACGCGATTCGCATTGTGTATTGTCTGGCCAAAAGTGGCACCCGGCGGGACGCCCGCAGCATCAGTGAGGAGATGTGCGTCACGCTTCGTTTCTCCTTAAAAATTCTCGGAAAACTGGCTGCCAACGGAATCGTAAACAGCTACAAAGGAAACCGGGGCGGCTACGAATTGGCAAATCCGCCTGCCCAGGTGAGCCTGAAAGACGTGATCAACGCGGTGGAAGGACCATATCATCTGTCCAGATGCACCCAGGACGGAGTGTGCAACCGCGGCGCATCGGGCGTCTGTACGTTTCAGCAGGTATTTCGAAAGCTGAGCGACGAGATCAATGAAAAATTACAGAAGGTCAATTTCCAGATGCTTTTGGACGGCGATGTTGACTTCTGAATGCGTAAAACCACACACGGCGCCTTGTGTGCCAAGTGTGGTTTTTTCGTCACTTTTTTTTCAAAAAGCACCTTGACGGCTTGTGTTTTGTGGGGTATAATGCTTAAATGTATCATAATGGCTTAGTGTGCACCATGTGAACAAAAATGGCGAAAATATTTGTGCAAAACGCCAAAAAACATGGGTCGGACAGGCTGTTTATGCGCATTTTGTAAGCCCTGTAACGTTGGAGAAAGAGGAGTGGTCGTACATTATGGTGAAAGTCAAGCCCGTACAACTTGGCAGAACCGAGCGCATGAGCTTTTCCAAGATCGATGAAGTCATCGATATGCCGAACCTGATCGAGGTTCAGAAAAACTCATATCAGTGGTTCCTGGACAAAGGCCTGAAGGAGGTCTTCCGTGATATTTCCACGATCGAGGACTACACTGGAAACCTTGTGCTGGACTTCATCGATTACCGCCTGGATTCCCAGCCCAAATACAGCATCAAAGAGTGCAAGGAACGCGACGCCACCTATGCCGCTCCTCTGCGCGTGACAGCGCGCCTGCTGAACAAGGAGACGGGCGAGGTGAAAGAGCAGGAGATCTTCATGGGAGATTTCCCGCTGATGACCGACTCCGGCACGTTTTTGTACAACGGCGCCGAGCGCGTGATCGTGTCTCAGCTGGTTCGCAGCCCGGGCGTGTATTTCGGCAAAAGTTATGACAAGACCGGCAAGGAGCTGTTTACGGCAACCATGAACCCCAACCGGGGCGCATGGCTGGAGTATGAGACCGATGCCAATGACGTGTTCTACGTCCGCATTGATAAAAACCGCAAGATCCCTGTGACCGTGCTGATTCGTGCACTGGGCCTGGGCGAGGATCAGAAGATCCGCGATTTCTTCGGTGACGACGAGCGCATTGAGGCCACACTGGCCAAAGACCCCACCAAGAGCGAGGAAGAGGGCCTGCTGGAAACCTATCGCAAACTGCGTCCGGGTGAGCCCCCCACAGTGGAGAGCGCGTCCAGCCATTTGAACGGGCTGTTCTTTGATCCGCGCCGGTATGATCTGTCCCGGTTCGGACGCTATAAAATGAACAAGAAGCTGGCCATCGGCCGGCGTATTGCGGGCCAGATTGCCGCCCGTGATATCATCGCTCCCCTGACGGGCGAGCTGCTGGCTGCCGCTGGCGAGAAGATCACCATGGAGACCGCCATGGCGGCTGAGCGCGCCGGCGTGAGCGTGGTCTATGTGACTGTGGATGAAAAAGAAGTGAAGGTCATTTCCAACGGCACGGTCAACGCCAATGACTTCTTCTCCTTCGACACAGCGGAGTGCGGCATTGACGAGCGCGTCAACTTTGCCGAGGTATGTGCCATCCTGGATGAGACCAGCGACGTGGAAGAGCAGAAAGCGCTGATCGTGAAAAACCACGACAAGCTGATCGCAAAAACGGTCACGGTGGATGATATCTTCTCTTCCATCAACTATCTGAACGGTCTGGCGCACGGCATCGGCACTACCGATGACATCGACCATTTGGGCAACCGCCGCATTCGCAGCGTAGGCGAATTGCTGCAGAATCAGTTCCGGATCGGCTTCTCCCGTATGGAGCGTGTGATCCGCGAGCGCATGACGCTGCAGGCGCAGGACATGGAAGTTGTCACGCCGCAGTCTCTCATCAACATTCGTCCCGTGGTGGCGGCGATCAAGGAATTCTTTGGTTCTTCTCCGCTGAGCCAGTTCATGGATCAGAACAACCCGCTGGCAGAGCTGACGCACAAGCGCCGTCTGTCCGCACTGGGCCCGGGCGGCTTGTCCCGTGACCGCGCCGGATTCGAGGTCCGCGACGTTCACTACTCGCATTACGGCCGCATGTGCCCCATCGAGACGCCTGAGGGACCGAACATCGGTCTGATCTCCTATCTGGCCACTTTTGCGAAGATCAACGAGTACGGCTTTATTGAGGCGCCGTATCGCCGCATCGACAAAGAGCGCGGCGTTGTCACGGATGAAGTGGTCTATATGACCGCCGACGAAGAGGACGAGTACATTGTTGCGCAGGCCAACGAGCCGATGGACGACGAAGGCCACTTTATGCGCGATCGTGTATCCTGCCGTTACCGCGATGAGATCATCGAGGTTGACAAGAGCCGTCCGGACTTCATGGACGTCTCGCCGAAGATGGTGGTCTCTGTGGCTACCGCAATGATCCCCTTCCTGGAGAACGACGACGCCAACCGTGCGCTGATGGGTTCCAACATGCAGCGTCAGGCAGTGCCTCTGCTGGTCACGGAGCAGCCCATTGTGGCAACCGGTATGGAATACAAAGCGGCCTGCGACTCCGGTGTGTGTGTTCTGGCCAAAAACGACGGTGTGGTTGAGAAAGTGACTGCCGATAAGATCATCGTGCGCACCTCCAAGACCACCACTGACGAGTATGAGCTCATCAAGTTCATGCGTTCCAACCAGGGCACCTGCATCAACCAGCGCCCCATCGTCAACAAAGGCGACGAGGTCAAAAAAGGTGACGTTCTGGCAGACGGTCCCGCGACCAAGAACGGTGAGATATCTCTGGGCAAAAACGCTCTGATCGGTTTCATGACCTGGGAAGGTTACAACTACGAGGACGCCGTTCTGATCAACGAGAAGATCGTTCGTGAAGACGTTTATACCTCCATCCACATTGAGGAGTATGAGATCGAGAGCCGCGAGACGAAACTCGGACCCGAGGAGATCACCCGCGACATCCCCAACGTGGGTGAGGAAGCGCTGAAAGATCTGGACGAGCGCGGCATTATCCGCATTGGTGCGGAAGTGTCTGCCGGCGACATTCTGGTCGGTAAGGTAACACCCAAAGGCGAGACCGAGCTGACCGCGGAAGAGCGCCTGCTGCGCGCCATCTTCGGCGAGAAGGCACGCGAGGTGCGTGATACCTCTCTGCGTGTGCCTCATGGTGAGTACGGCATCATTGTGGATGTCAAAGAGTTCACCCCTGAAAACTGCGACGAACTGCAGCCCGGCGTGCGCCAGGTGGTCCGCTGCTACATCGCCCAGAAGCGCAAGATCAGCGTAGGCGATAAGATGGCTGGCCGTCACGGCAACAAAGGTGTTGTGTCCCGCATTCTGCCGCAGGAGGATATGCCCTTCCTGGAGGACGGCACGCCGCTGGATATCGTGCTGAACCCGCTGGGCGTTCCGTCCCGTATGAACATCGGTCAGGTGCTGGAGGTCCATTTGGGCTATGCTGCTGCCGCCCTCGGCTGGAAAGTGATGACGCCGGTCTTCGACGGCGCGCACGAGTCTGATATTCGCGAAATGTTCCGCATGGCGGGCAAGAGCGAAGACGGCAAGAGCGTTGTGTACGACGGCCGCACCGGCGAGAAGTTCGATAACCCTGTTACCGTGGGTTACATGTATTATTTGAAACTGCATCATCTGGTCGACGATAAGATCCACGCCCGTTCTACCGGTCCGTACAGTCTGGTCACCCAGCAGCCTCTGGGCGGCAAGGCTCAGTTCGGCGGTCAGCGTTTCGGCGAGATGGAGGTTTGGGCTCTGGAAGCGTACGGCGCTGCTTACACGCTGCAGGAGATCCTGACCGTCAAATCGGACGACGTGGTGGGCCGTGTCAAGACCTATGAGGCCATTGTCAAAGGTCAGCCTGTGCCGCAGCCGGGTATCCCCGAGGCGTTCCGCGTGCTGATGAAAGAGCTGCAGAGCCTTGGCCTGGATGTTCGCGTGCAGGATGTGGACGGCAACGAAATCGACATCAAGCAGACCTATGACGAAGACGAAATGGGCTTTGATGGTGCAGATCTCGCCATCGGCGACGACGTGGTCGTGGAAGGCGAACTGAACGACGATTACAGCATTGAGGACGCACCGGAAGACGCGGGCCTCGACATTGAACCCGACGACTCTCTTTTTGCAGACGACGGTCTGTTCGGCCTTTCTGACGATGGGCTGAGCGACGGAGAGTAAGTCCAAGACGCATCCCCCCGCCGCCGCGCACCGCGCGGGCGGGGGAGACTCACCAAATTCAAGAGAAAGAAAGGGTTCGTTTCATGGAATTCAACGCTTTTGATTCGATCAAAATTGGCCTTGCTTCTCCGGATCAGATCCGCAACTGGAGCTACGGTGAAGTCAAGAAACCCGAGACCATCAACTACCGCACTCTGAAACCGGAACGGGACGGCCTGTTTTGCGAACGCATTTTTGGACCGACCAAGGACTGGGAGTGCCACTGCGGCAAATATAAGCGCATTCGTTACAAAGGCAAGATCTGCGACCGCTGCGGCGTAGAAGTTACGCGCGCAAAAGTGCGTCGTGAGCGCATGGGTCACATTGAACTGGCCGCGCCGGTTTCCCACATCTGGTACTTCAAGGGCATTCCTTCCCGCATCGGCCTGATGCTGGACATCAGCCCCCGTCTGCTGGAAAAAGTGCTTTACTTTGCAGCGTACATCGTCACCGATCCGGGCTTCACTCCGCTGGAAGAAAAACAGCTGCTCACCGAAAAAGAGTATCGTGAGATGCTGGAGCGCTACGAGGACGAGTTCAAGGCGAGCATGGGCGCCGAGGCCATTCAGGAACTGCTGGCGAAGATCGATCTGGAAAAGCTCTCTGCCGAGCTGAAAGAAGAGCTGGAGAACGCCAGCGGCCAGAAGCGCATTCGCCTGCTCAAGCGCCTGGAAGTTGTGGAAGCTTTCCGCGTGTCCGGCAATCGCCCCGAGTGGATGATCATGAATGTCATCCCCGTGATCCCGCCCGACATTCGCCCCATGGTTCAGCTGGACGGCGGCCGTTTTGCCACCTCCGACCTGAACGATTTGTATCGCCGCGTCATCAACCGGAACAACCGTTTGAAACGCCTGCTGGAGCTGGGTGCGCCTGATATCATCGTGCGCAACGAGAAGCGCATGCTGCAGGAGGCGGTGGACGCGCTGATCGACAACGGCCGTCGCGGCCGTCCGGTCACCGGCCCCAATAACCGCCCGCTGAAGAGCCTGTCCGACATGCTGAAAGGCAAGCAGGGACGTTTCCGTCAGAACCTGCTGGGCAAGCGCGTAGACTATTCCGGCCGTTCCGTAATCGTGGTCGGACCGGAACTGAAAATGTATCAGTGCGGTCTGCCCAAGGAGATGGCTCTGGAGCTGTTCAAACCCTTTGTCATGAAGGACCTGGTGGAGAAAGGCATTGCCAACAACATCAAGTCTGCCCGCAAAATGGTCGAGCGCACCCGCACCGAGGTGTGGGATTCTCTGGAGACGGTCATCAAAGGCCATCCCGTTATGCTGAACCGTGCGCCTACGCTGCACCGTCTGGGCATCCAGGCTTTTGAGCCGGTGCTGGTCGAAGGCCGCGCCATCAAGCTGCATCCTCTGGTCTGCACCGCGTTCAACGCGGACTTCGACGGCGACCAGATGGCTGTTCACGTACCTCTGTCTGTGGAAGCACAGCGCGAGGCCCGTATGCTGATGCTGGCTTCCGGCAACCTGTTGAAACCGGCCGACGGCAAACCTGTTACGGTCCCGACGCAGGACATGGTTCTGGGCAGCTATTACCTGACGATGGTCAACGACGGCGACAAGGGCGAGGGCAAGATCTTCCGCGATGAGAACGAGGCCATCATGGCATATCAGGAAGGCATTGTCACCCTGCAGGCGAAAATCAAGGTGCGCCGCACCATGGAGATCGACGGGCAGGAATGCAGCCGCATTGTGGATACCACTGTGGGCCGCATCATCTTCAACCAGCCGGTTCCCCAGGATCTGGGATTCGTGGATCGCACCTCCGATGAGGATAAGTTCCGCTATGAGGTCGAGTTCCTGGTCACCAAAAAGACGCTGGGCAAAATCATCGACCGCTGCATCCATGTGCACGGTACGGCCATCACTGCCGAGATGCTGGACCGCATCAAAGCGCAGGGCTATAAATACTCCACCAAAGCTGCGGTCACCGTCGCTGTCTGCGACGCCGTGATCCCGCCGCAGAAGAAAGAACTTCTGGCCACTGCTGAGGAGCAGATCACCAAGATCACCAAGCAGTACAATAAGGGCTTGATTTCCAACGATGAACGCTACAACAGCGTCATCAAAGTCTGGAGCAAGACCACTGAGGATGTGGCCACTGCCCTTCAGAAAAACCTGGATGCGCACAACCCCATCTTCATGATGGCGGATTCCGGTGCCCGTGGTTCCATGGCGCAGATCCGTCAGCTGGCCGGTATGCGCGGCCTGATTGCCAATACCTCCGGTAAGACCATCGAGATTCCTATCCGTGCGAACTACCGTGAGGGCCTGAACATTCTGGAATATTTCATCGCCGGTAAGGGCGCCCGAAAAGGCTTGGCCGACACCGCTCTTCGTACGGCGGACTCCGGTTACCTGACCCGCCGTCTGGTAGACGTTTCTCAGGATGTTATCATTCGCGAAGAGGACTGCGGTGCCACCCATGGCATTATGATCTCCGATATTCGCGAAGGCAACGAGATGATCGAAAAGCTGGAGGAGCGTCTGCAGGGCCGCTTCACGGTCAATGACGTGCTGGATCCCGCCACAGGTGAGGTTCTGGTTTCCAAGGACAAGATGATGACCGAGGACGACGCCAAGAAAATCGTGGCCGCAGGCATCAAGGAAGTGGAGATCCGCAGCGTTCTGTGCTGCGACGCCCGTCACGGCGTGTGCTGCAAGTGCTACGGCGCGAACCTGGCCAACGGCGAACTGGTCGGCCTGGGCGAGGCTGTCGGCATCATCGCGGCGCAGTCCATCGGTGAGCCGGGCACCCAGCTGACCATGCGTACGTTCCATACCGGCGGTATCGCATCGGCGGAAGATATCACGCAAGGTCTGCCCCGTGTTGAAGAGCTGTTCGAGGCACGCCGCCCGAAGAATCTGGCAATCATGACCGAGATCGCGGGTGTGGCGCACATCGACGACACCAAGAAAAACCGCCATGTTGTGGTGGAAGGTGTGGATGAGAACGGCGCTCCCAGCGAGAAGAGCTATCTGATTCCCTTCGGCCAGCGCATTCGCGTGGCGGACGGCGATCAGCTGGAGAAAGGCGACATCCTGACCGAGGGCTTTGCCTATCCGCAGGATATCCTGGCCATCAAAGGCCCCATCGCTGTGCAGAACTATCTGATCAGCGAAGTTCAGAAGGTCTACCGCCTGCAGGGCGTTGATATCTGCGACAAGCACATCGAGGTCATCGTGCTTCAGATGATGCGCAAGATCCGCGTGGAAGACGCCGGAAGCACCGGCTTGATCAGCGCCACGGTTGTGGACAAATCCGAATTCCGCGACGCCAACGAGAAAGTCGCCGCACGCATGGCGGAAGGCGAAGAGGACTTGCGGTTCGCCACTGGTTCCAGCGTCCTGCTGGGTATCACCAAAGCTTCTCTGGCAACCGATTCCTTCCTGTCTGCCGCATCGTTCCAGGAGACCACGCGCGTGCTGACCGATGCCGCGATCAAGGGCAAGGTCGACCCGCTGATGGGCCTGAAAGAGAACGTTATCATCGGCAAGCTGATTCCCGCAGGCACGGGCATCCCCGAGGTCGAATCTGCTCTGGCAGCACGCGATCCGCGCAATGTAGAGCCTACGGTGGAAGAACTGGCCAACGAGTAAGAAACCGAGAAAGAGGGGGCTTGACCCCCTCTTTCCTTTATGAGAGGTGCTTTTCATGCGTGATTTTGAATCCATCACTTCCGGGGAAGCGCGTTCGGTACGGTATGTGCTGTGTGATATTGATGACACCATTACCACAGATGGCAAACTGACCGCCCGCGCTTACAGTGCGCTGTGGGATCTCCATGAAGCGGGCATCCGTGTTATTCCCGTAACGGGCCGCCCGGCCGGATGGTGCGACCTGATCGTCCGGCAGTGGCCGGTTTATGCGGTGATCGGCGAGAATGGTGCGTTTGTCTACTACCTGAAAGAAGGGCATAAGCGGGTGTTTTTGCACCCATCGGTCGCGACCGGAGATGTACAGGGACGGCTGGAACAGGTGAAGCAGGCGTGCCTGAAAGGGGTGCCCGGCTGCCGCGTCTCCGGAGATCAGTTCGCACGCATTTACGATGTGGCCATTGACTTCAATGAGGAGCCGCCTTACCTGGGCCTGGCTGCAGCAGAGCAGATCCGGGACATTTGCGTGAAGATGGGAGCGCAGGCGAAAATCAGTTCCATTCATGTCAATACCTGGTACGGCGATTACGATAAAGTCAGCATGGCAAAACTGTTTCTGCAGGAGACGGGGGAGACAGACCCGCGGGAATCCGTCCTGTTTTTTGGCGATTCCCCCAACGACGAGCCCATGTTCGGTTATTTTCCAATGAGCTGCGCAGTGGCGAACATCGCACCGTTTTTGGAAAAGCTTTCCCACAAACCGACGTTTCTTGCAGGACAGCAGTCCGGCGCGGGCTTTGCGCAGTGTGTAAAAACACTTCTTGCACGGCGCTGAGCGTCAACGAAAGTATGTGCTGTAGAAAACAGCAAAAAAGTTTGGCAAAATGCTGAAATTTTCTCTGTTTTTCTGTTGACAGAACGGGCTTTACCCTTTAAAATAGAATTGCTGCGCCAAGGCGGCAGCATGTCCATTTTTTGGTTGCAAGCGGGTTCCCGCTGCAATAATAAATTTGATATTTTGAGAAAGGAGGAAAATTATGCCTACTTTTAACCAGCTCGTGCGCAAAGGCCGTGAGGTGCTTGTCCAGAAGTCCACTGCTCCTGCTCTGCTGAAGTCCTACAACTCTCAGAAGAAAGCGTATTTGGACGCGAACAGCCCGCAAAAACGTGGCGTCTGCACTGCAGTTCGTACCATGACCCCGAAAAAGCCGAACTCTGCTCTGCGTAAAGTTGCCCGTGTGCGTCTGTCCAACGGCATCGAAGTCACCTCTTATATCCCGGGCGAAGGCCACAACCTTCAGGAACACAGCGTTGTTCTGATCCGCGGCGGCCGTGTGAAGGACCTGCCTGGTGTTCGTTATCACATCATCCGTGGTACGCTGGACACCCAGGGTGTTGCCAACCGCAAACAGGCCCGTTCCAAATACGGTGCAAAGCGCCCCAAGGCCGGCGCCAAGAAGTAAAAAACACCTTTTAAAAAGTACAATCGCCGCATAAAAGGCTTTTCAGATAGATCTGCCTTTTCCGTGGCCGTACAGGAGTTCATTACTTTTGAGTACCGATGATATCATTTTATGAAGGAGGGAAGATAAGATGCCCAGAAGAGGTAATGTTGCAAAGCGTGACGTTTTGGCTGATCCTTTGTACAATTCCAAAATGGTGACCCGCCTGATCAACAACATCATGTATGATGGCAAGAAAGGCGTGGCCCAGAAAATCGTTTACGACGCTTTCGAGATCGTGAAGGAGAAAACCGGCAACGATCCCCTGGAAGCGTTTGAGAAAGCACTGGAGAACATCATGCCTGTGCTGGAGTGCAAATCCCGCCGTGTCGGCGGTGCCAACTATCAGGTTCCCATGGAGGTGCGTCCTGCCCGCCGCGAGACTTTGGGTCTGCGCTGGCTGACCACTTACTCCCGTACCCGCAGCGAGCGCACCATGTGCGAGCGCCTGGCCGGTGAGATCATGGATGCCTGCAACGGCAACGGCGGCGCCTGCAAAAAGCGCGAGGATACGCACAAGATGGCCGAGGCCAACAAGGCTTTCGCACACTACAGATATTAATCTGTGTCAACACTTTAGGAGGAAACTATGCCTAGAGACGTTTCTTTGGAAATGACCAGAAACATCGGCATCATGGCTCACATCGACGCGGGCAAAACCACCACCACCGAGCGTATCCTGTTCTACACAGGCATCAATCACAAGATTGGTGAGACGCACGACGGTGCCGCTACGATGGACTGGATGGCGCAGGAGCAGGAGCGTGGTATCACCATCACCTCTGCTGCGACCACCTGCTACTGGAGCCACACCGAGTTTCAGAACGACCCGGCCAAAGCCAAAAAGAACAGACACAGAATCAACATCATCGACACCCCGGGCCACGTGGACTTTACCGTTGAGGTAGAGCGCAGCCTGCGCGTTCTGGACGGCTCTGTGACCGTTATGTGCGCAAAGGGTGGCGTTGAGCCGCAGTCTGAGACTGTTTGGCATCAGGCCAACAAATACCATGTCCCCCGCATGATCTACGTCAACAAGATGGACATCATGGGCGCGGATTTCTATCACGTGCTGGACATGATTAAAGACCGCTTGAAAGCGAACGCGGTGCCTCTCCAGCTGCCCATCGGCAAAGAGGAGACCTTCAAAGGCATCATCGATTTGCTGGAGATGCAGGCCTATGTGTACTACGATGACCTGGGCAAGGACATCCGCGTGGAGCCGATCCCCGAGGATATGATGGACCTGGCCACCGAGTATCACGACAAACTCATCGAAGCCGTTGCTGAAAGCGACGAAGAGCTGATGATGAAGTACCTGGACGGCGAAGAGCTGACCATCCCCGAGATGAAGAAAGCGATCCGTAAGGAGACCATCGCCAACACCATCGTTCCGGTGGTTTGCGGTACTTCCTATAAGAATAAAGGCGTGCAGAAACTGCTCGACGCCATTGTGGACTACATGCCGGCTCCGACCGACATCGAGGACATCAAGGGCGTGAACCCGGAGACCGGCGAAGAAGAGAGCCGTCCTTCTGACGACAATGCTCCTCTGGCTGCGCTGGCGTTCAAGATTGCCACCGACCCGTTTGTGGGCAAACTGGCATTCTTCCGTGTATACTCCGGTATCGCGAAAGCGGGTACCACGGTTTACAACTCCGTGAAGGACCAGAACGAGCGTCTGGGCCGCATCCTGCAGATGCATGCGAACCACCGCAAAGATATTGAAGAGTGCTACGCGGGCGATATCGCCGCTGCGGTTGGTCTGAAAAACACCACCACGGGCGATACTCTGTGCGACGAGAAGCACCCTATCATTCTGGAGAGCATGGAGTTTCCCGAGCCTGTTATCCGCGTTGCCATCGAGCCCAAGACCAAAGCTGGTCAGGAGAAGATGGGCATTGCGCTGGCGAAACTGGCGGAAGAGGACCCCACCTTCCGTACCTATACGGATGAGGAGACTGGCCAGACCATCATTGCCGGCATGGGCGAGCTGCACCTGGAGATCATCGTTGACCGTCTGCTGCGTGAATTCAAGGTAGAGGCCAACGTGGGCGCTCCGCAGGTTGCCTACCGTGAGACCATTCGCCGTGCGGCTGATCAGGATACCAAGTATGCTCGTCAGTCCGGCGGTAAAGGCCAGTATGGTCATGTTAAGATCAAAATCGAGCCGAATGAGCAGGGCAAGGGATACGAGTTCATCAATGCCATCGTTGGTGGCGCGATCCCCAAAGAGTTCATCGGACCGATCGATCAGGGTATTCAGGGCGCTATGCAGGCTGGTGTGCTTGCTGGCTATCCCGTTGTGGATGTTAAGGTCACTTTGTACGACGGTTCTTATCACGAGGTCGACTCTTCGGAGATGGCCTTTAAGATCGCCGGTTCCATGGCTTTCAAAGAGGCCATGCGCAAAGCCGATCCTGTCATTCTCGAGCCCATCATGAAAGTGGCTGTCATTGTTCCCGATGAGTATATGGGCGATGTTATCGGCGACGTCAACGCTCGCCGCGGCCAGATTCAGGGCACCGAGGCGCGCAGCGGTTCTCAGCAGATCGACGCTCTGGTCCCGCTGTCCAACATGTTCGGTTACGCCACCGACCTGCGCAGCAAAACGCAGGGCCGTGGACAGTATTCCATGGAGCCCAGCCACTACGCGGAAGTGCCCAAGAGCATTGCCGAGAGCATTATGGCGGGCCGGGCTAAGTCCAACGACTAATGCCTTTTGTACAGCAAACCGATCACTGTTGGTCGGTTTGGCTGTACACGAATAAAATACTTGATTTTTTAGGGCTGATTTAGTACAATTGCCTTAAGAAACGGGTCTTATTAAAAAGGAGGATAATTCCAATGGCTAAAGCTAAATTTGAGCGTTCCAAACCCCATGTTAACATTGGTACCATCGGCCACGTTGACCATGGTAAAACCACTCTGACTGCTGCTATCACGAAAGTGCTGGCTATGAAAGGCGACGCTGAGTTCACCGATTATGCCAACATCGATAAAGCTCCTGAGGAGCGCGAGCGCGGCATTACGATCAACACTGCTCACGTTGAGTATGAGACCGATACCCGTCACTATGCCCACGTTGACTGCCCGGGCCATGCTGACTATGTTAAAAACATGATCACCGGTGCTGCTCAGATGGACGGCGCTATCCTGGTTGTTTCTTCTGCTGACGGCCCCATGCCCCAGACTCGTGAGCACATCCTGCTGTCCCGTCAGGTCGGCGTGCCCTATATCGTTGTGTTCATGAACAAAGTGGACCAGGTTGACGATCCCGAGCTGCTGGATCTGGTCGAGATGGAGATCCGCGATCTGCTGACCGAGTACGATTTCCCCGGCGACGACACCCCCATCATCAAAGGTTCTGCTCTGCAGGTTCTGGAGTCCAGCAGCACCGACATCAATGCTCCTGAGTACAAATGCATCCTGGAGCTGATGGACGCTGTTGACAGCTATATCCCCACTCCGGAGCGCGACGACGCGAAACCCTTCCTGATGCCTGTTGAGGACGTGTTCACCATCACTGGCCGTGGCACCGTTGCTACCGGTCGTGTTGAGCGCGGCATGGTCAAGGTCGGCGAAGAGGTTGAGATCGTTGGTCTGGCTGACGAGAAGAAGAAGACCACTATCACTGGTCTGGAGATGTTCCGCAAGCTGCTGGACTTCGCTGAGGCTGGCGACAACGTTGGCGCTCTGCTGCGTGGTATTCAGCGCACCGAGATCGAGCGTGGTCAGGTTTTGGCGAAACCGGGCACCATTCACCCGCACACCAAATTCCAGGGCCAGGTTTACATCCTGAAAAAGGATGAGGGCGGCCGTCACACTCCGTTCTTCAACAACTATCGTCCGCAGTTCTATTTCCGTACCACCGACGTGACCGGTGTCATCACTCTGCCCGAAGGCACTGAGATGTGCATGCCCGGCGATAACGTCACCATGGACGTTGAGCTGATCACCCCGATCGCTATCGAGGAAGGTCTGCGCTTCGCTATCCGTGAGGGCGGCCGTACGGTTGGTTCCGGCGTTGTTTCCAAGATCAACGAGTAATTTAAGGAACGCTCAAAAGCACCCGTTGCATACGGGTGCTTTTTTATTGGAACGCTTGTTCCCAGCCGGAAAATTTTTTATAATGAAGAGGAAAAAAGAGAGGGCGGCGTCATCTTGGTAACATTGAAGCGTTTTTGCAAAAAAGAGCCGGTGCTGGTCTGTGCAGCGGTCTGCATGCTTTTGTCCATCCCTGCGCAACCGCCGGGAATGGAGTATCTGGAAGCAATCGATTTTCGGGTGTTGGCCCTTTTGTTTTGTTTGATGGCAGTTGTGGCAGGATTTCAGCGCTGCGGGCTGTTTGAACTTCTGGCACAGAAATTGCTGTCCGGTAAGCGGCCGGTAAAGGTTTTGGTTTTAAGTTTGGTGATGTTGCCCTTTTTTGTGTCCATGCTTGTCACCAACGATGTGGCGTTGATAACGTTTGTCCCGTTTGCAATTTTGGTTCTGGAGCATTCCGGACAGCAAAAATTGACGGGCCCGGTGGTGGTATTGCAGACCATTGCGGCCAATTTGGGAAGCATGGCCACACCTGTTGGCAATCCGCAGAATTTGTTTTTGTATTCTACTTACGGGTTTACACCAGGACAGTTTTTTCAAGCGGTTCTGCCGTACACAGCTGTCAGTTTTGTGTGTCTTGCTGTTGCAGCTCTGTGCTGCCGTGGCCGCGCTTGCGAGGTGCGCTTCGGTCAGGACCAGTCAATTCGCAAACCGGGAACACTGGCGGTGATAACTGTTTTGTTTCTGTTATGCCTTTTGTGTGTGTTTCGGGTCTTGCCGTATGGCGTTGTGTTGGCTTTGGTTTGTCTGGGCCTGCTGATTTGCGACCGCTCCCTCTTTAAATCCATTGATTATGCACTGCTGGCCACTTTTGTATGCTTTTTTATCTTTGCAGATAACATCGGTGCAATCCCAGCGGTGCAATCCCTTTTGGAGAGTGTACTTTCCCAAAGTGCGCTTTTGGCCAGCGCGGCAGCAAGTCAGTTCATCAGCAATGTTCCGGCAGCTGTACTGCTCAGCGGTTTTACGCAGGATGGAACAGGATTGCTTTTGGGAACAGATTTGGGCGGTCTGGGTACGCCGATCGCATCCCTGGCCAGTTTGATCTCATTGAAAGCGTTTTTGAAAGCACAACCTCAGAAGGCTGCTTCCTATGTGTTGCTGTTTTTGGTGGCCAATGTGATTGGGCTGGTGATTTTGCTTGCCTTTGCCCGGCTTTTGGGAGCATGGTAATTGACTGGAAAAACGTTTGTTGGTATACTAGCAGGTATGGCAAAAGGAAATAGAATCATCCGCGCAAAGCGTGTTGAAGGAGGATGTTATGACAGAAACAATCCTTGTGGTCGACTTCGGCGGCCAGTACAATCAGTTGATCGCACGGCGTGTGCGTGAATGCAACGTGTACAGTGAGATTGTGCCTTACACCAAGGCACTGGAAGCCATTCGCGAAAAACAGCCCAAGGGAATTATTTTTACCGGCGGACCCAACAGCGTTTATCTGGAGGATTCCCCCACAATCAGCCCCGAAGTGTTTGAGCAGGGAATTCCTGTTTTAGGAATTTGCTATGGCTCTCAGCTGATGATGCACCTTCTGGGTGGGCATGTGTGTCCTGCGCCCGAGCGCGAGTATGGAAAAACCGAAGTAACGGTGGATCTTTCCAGTAAGTTGTTCCAAGATGTTCATGAGAAAACGGTCTGCTGGATGAGCCATAATGATTACATTGAGCGGGTTGCACCGGGCTTTACGATTTCTGCGCATACGGACAATTGTCCGGCAGCTGCGGTAGAGTGCCCGGAGAGAAACCTTTATGCGGTGCAGTTCCATCCGGAAGTGCTGCATACGCAGGAAGGCACCAAAATGCTTTCGAACTTTGTCTACCGGGTTTGCGGCTGCGCAGGAACCTGGAAGATGGATTCTTTTGTGGAGAATACTGTTCGCGCTCTTCGTGAAAAAATCGGTGATGGCAAAGTTTTGTGTGCCTTGTCCGGCGGCGTGGATTCTTCGGTGGCTGCGGTTATGCTTGCCAAAGCAGTCGGCCGTCAGCTCACGTGTGTTTTCGTGGACCACGGTCTTCTGCGCAAGAATGAAAGCGAAGAAGTCAGCGCTGTTTTCGGCCCGGATGGTCCTTATGATCTGAACTTTGTACGTGTGGATGCACGGCAGCGCTTTTACGACAAACTGGCGGGTGTAGAAGAACCCGAAAACAAACGCAAAATCATCGGTCAAGAATTTATCCGTGTCTTTGAGGAAGAAGCCAAGAAGATCGGTCGAGTGGATTTCCTGGTGCAGGGAACCATTTATCCGGACGTGGTAGAGAGCGGTTTTGGCGGCGAGAGCACAGTCATCAAAAGCCATCACAATGTGGGCGGACTGCCCGATTATGTGGATTTCAAAGAAATTGTGGAGCCGCTGCGTGATCTGTTCAAGGATGAGGTGCGCAAAGCCGGCCGTGAGCTGGGAATTCCGGAGTATCTGGTCAATCGCCAGCCGTTCCCGGGACCTGGTTTGGCAATTCGCATCATCGGTGAAGTGACGCCGGAAAAAATTAAAATGGTGCAGGATGCGGACGCAATCTATCGCGAGGAGATTGCCAATGCAGGGATTGCCGACGAACTGGGCCAGTATTTTGCGGCGCTGACCAATATGCGCAGTGTGGGTGTGATGGGTGACGAGCGTACCTATGATTATGCCATTGCCTTGCGCGCGGTGACCACTACGGATTTCATGACGGCAGAGAGCGCTCAGATCCCCTGGGAAGTATTGGGTAAAGTGACCAGCCGAATTGTCAACGAGGTGCCGCATATCAATCGTGTGCTGTATGATTGCACCGGAAAGCCTCCTGCGACCATTGAGTGGGAATAAGCAAAAAGTGGATATGAGGGCCCGCAAACCCTTGAAAACACTGACTTTTTGATTTTCAGATTCCCCATTTGATAGCAGATTGATAGCACTCGTCAAATCCCGATTTATT
Organism: Ruthenibacterium intestinale; assembly: GCF_040096265.1. NCBI lineage: Bacteria > Bacillati > Bacillota > Clostridia > Eubacteriales > Oscillospiraceae > Ruthenibacterium > Ruthenibacterium intestinale. Next base: position 19,533 of record NZ_JBBMFA010000098.1, on the reverse strand, counting down.
GCGTTTGAAACAAAAAATCGGGTGGCTTGCGAGTAGCCTGAAAATCCTCATCTTTTTATTCATAAGTAAAAGGTCTAACTGATTTTTGCTGATCAGTTAGACCTTTTTTATTTTGCTCTCATTTATCTGAATTTTCTGATTTTGTGCAACAAACGGGCTTTCCCGTGGCCTACAAGTGAGAGGTTCAGATCAGACCCTCCGGCGGCATCTTGGCGCGGATCTGGCTGCCGTCGTACTCCGGGTAGTGGTAACGCCAGCGGTCATAGTCGTCCTGGGAGATCTCTCCGGCCTCCAATTTGGCCGCCTGTTCCCGCCAGGTCCAGAGCATCTCGTGCAGCCGGGCAGCATCCTTATTTTTGCGGAAATCTACCTGCAAGGCAAGCTCACCATCCTGCTCTGTGACTTTCAGCCCGTAGTTATCCTCCAGGGTAAACAGGGTGTGCATCAGCCCCACATAGGAGTCTATATCCGGGACGGAGAGGGCATGGGGCGAGACATCCAGTACCTGGGCCAGAGCAGCGGTAAGGTCTGCCTTTGGGGTTCTTGACCCTGTTTCGTACTGAGCAAGGCGCACATCCGCAGACTTCTCCGGGAAGCCCAGCGCCATACCGAGATATTTTTGTGTCATCCCCCGCAGGAGACGGAAAAAGTGAATCCGTTCGCCAATCGCCATACATCCAGCTCCCATCTATGGTTGTTCTTATATGTAACATAGCATATTTGCTTAGTTTTGTCAAGATAATCTAAGCAAATTTATTTAACAATATTTCTTCTGAAAGGCTTGAACTAAGCTTATATGTATAGTATTATAAGGATACTAAGCGGATAAGCTTAGACAATATAACAAATCGAATGGACCGTCAGATTTTTGGTTGCGAAATCGAAAAAAAGTGGCGGACATAAGTAAGGAGGCATTTATGAAACACAACACTTGCAGGCCGCAGTCACCAACAACAAAGAAAGGAAGGGATTTACCATGGCAAATCAGATTTTTATGCGCGTCAATGAAGTGGCCGAGGAGCTGGGCGTATCCGTGCCCTACGCCTACAAGCTTATCCGGCAGATGAATGAGGAACTGGCGAAAACCGGCTGCATCACCATTTCCGGCCGGATCGACCGCAAGTTCTTCCACGAGAAGTTCTACGGCACGAGAACCGAGACGGCGGGCAAGGGGGAGTAATCTATGGCAGCTTTCAAGAACAAGGACAACGGCACTTGGTATGTGCAGTTCCGCTACACCGACTGGAAGGGTGAGCGCCAGCAGAAGCTCAAGTGCGGCTTTGCCACCAAGCGGGAGGCGCTGGAATGGGAACGGGAGTTCCTGATGGAGAAGCAGGCCGATGTAAACATGACTTTTGAGAGCTTCGTTGCCCTCTATGAGAAGGACATCAAGCCCAAGCTGAAGCTCAACACCTGGCGCACCAAGGAGAGCATCATCCAGAAGAAGATCCTGCCCTATTTTGCCAAGCGGAAGCTGTCGGAGATCACATCCAAGGACATCATGCGCTGGCAAAATGAGATCCGGGAAATGCGGGACTGTCACGGCAAGCCTTTGTCCAAAACTTACCTGAAAACGGTTCACAATCAGCTCAGCGCCATCTTCAACCACGCTGCCCGGTTTTACGGCCTGAACCTCAACCCGGCCCGGCAGGCAGGCAACATGGGGGCGGAGGAACGGAAGGAGATGCTGTTCTGGACCCGGGATGAGTACACCAGATTCTCCGAAGCCATGATGGACAAGCCGCTGTCCTTCTACGCCTTTGAGGTGCTTTACTGGTGCGGTGTCCGGGAGGGCGAGCTGCTGGCCCTGACCCCGGCGGACTTCGACTTTGAGAAACGCACCCTCACCATCAACAAGTCGTACCAGCGGCTCAACAAGCAGGATGTCATCACTACCCCCAAGACGCCCAAAAGCAACCGGGTGATTCAGATGCCCCAGTTCCTCTGTGACGAGTTACAGGACTACCTCAAGCAGCTCTACGGCGTGGAGCCGGACAGCCGGATGTTTCCCATCAGCAAAAGCTATCTCCACCGGGAAATGGACCGTGGCTGCAAGCAAACGGGGGTGAAAAGGATTCGCATACACGATTTGAGACACAGTCACATCAGTTTACTGATCGACATGGGTTTTACCGCCCTGGCCATCGCGGAGCGCGTGGGGCATGAGAGCATCGACATCACCTACCGCTACGCCCATCTGTTTCCCACCCGCCAGGTGGAAATGGCCGACAAGCTGGATTCGCTGAAAAATGAGAAGGGAGTGTAAGAAAATGTCCAAGAAGAACTATGACAACCACAACCGCTGGAGGAACAAGACGGTGGCTTTTCGGGTGTCGGCGGAGGAAGATCTCCATTTGGAAGCCCTGGTGAAGCTCACCGGCCTCACCAAGCAGGACTACATCATCCGGCGGCTGTTGGAACGGGATGTGGTGGTCCAGGGCAACCCCAGGGTCTACAAGGCCCTGCGGGACCAGCTGGCCGCTGTACTGGACGAGCTGCGCCGGATCGAGGCCGGGGAGAGCGTGAACGACGAGCTGCTGGACACCATCCGTATGATCGCCACCATTATGAACGGGATGCAGGAGGATTTTGCCTATGACCGATGATAAAAAGAAAATGACCGCCCAGGGCTCATCTGTTGGCGCAGATGATGGGCAGTCAATCTCTACAAATTTCAAAGTTAGTATACCCGTTTCCGGGGAAGAAATCAACGATGAAATTGTAAATTCCCCGAAGCACCTGGAAGAAATGTACCGCAGGATGCAGCGCATGGCAGACCCCCGATACCTGCATACGCTCACCATGACGGAGCTGTTCCAGACCACCTATAAGAGCAGGCCGCCGGTGGCGGAAGGGTTGCTCTATGCAGGGGCATATATCCTTGCCGGAGCGCCCAAAATCGGCAAGTCTTTCCTGGTGGCCCAGATCGCCTACCATGTCAGCACCGGGCAGGACTTGTGGGGCTACAAGGTCCACCAGGGAACCGTGCTCTACCTTGCGCTGGAAGATGATTTTCAGCGCATCCAGAGCCGGATGTTTATGATGTATGGCGTGAACGATACCCCCAATCTCCACTTCGCCACCGCTGCCGGGAAAATCGGGAACGGACTGGACGAACAGCTGGAAAACTTCATGCGGGAGCACCCGGACACCAAACTCATCATCATCGACACCATGCAGAAAATCCGGGAGCTGGGCGGCGAGGCATACAGCTACGCCAGCGACTATGACATCATCGGCAGGATCAAGCAGTTTGCGGACCAGCATTGTATCTGTGTGCTGACCGTCCACCACACCAGAAAACAGCGGGCGGACGATTCCTTTGAGACGATTTCCGGCACTACCGGGCTGCTGGGCTGTGCGGACGGTTCGCTGCTGATGCAGAAGAAAAAACGCACGGAGCTGGACGCCACCATCAAGGTGGTGGGACGGGATCAGCCGGATCAGATCCTCTACTTGAAGAAGGACCCCCAGACCCAGATCTGGAATCTGGAACGCATGGAAAACGAGCTGTATAAAGAGCCGCCGGACCCGGTGCTGGAAGCAGTGGCAAAGCTGGTTTCCGCCGAGTGCCGGGAATGGGTCGGTTCTCCGTCCGAACTGGCAGAAGCCATCCAAACGGGAATGGCCCCCAACGCTCTCACCAAGTACCTGAATGTCAAGTCCGGCAGGCTGCTGGATGAGTACCATGTGGGCTATGAAAACAAGGCCAGACACTCCGGGCGGCGGGTAAAATTGACCTATATGCTGGTAGAATCGACGGCCTATGAAGTGACCGAAGAATAAGGAGCGCGACGATAGCGACGGTCGCGACGGTGAAAATGATACCGTCAAAAACACCGTCGCTATCGTCGCAACCGTCGCGGAAGGAAAAGAATATGAAAAATGTACAAATCCCCTATGAGCTTTTTGTGGCTTTGGTGGAGTACCATTTGGCCTATGATGATGACTGTGCCGAAGAAATCCGCCAGGGTCTGGAAGAGAAATTGGACGCACTGGTGCGGCATGAGTTGTATGCAAAATATAAAACCGCGCCCACCGAAGAAGAACGGGAACAGGCCCGTCAGCAATACCTGGACAAGCGCGGGGTATTCCCGGATTTCCGATGGTGAGACACCACTAATCATATTCTCTTGTCGGCAGGGACAGGAGCGTGCCACGCTCCTGTTTTTGCTGGCAGAGGAAAAGAGAAGAACGCTGTTTCAGGGTGTTCTATATCAACAAAAGGGGTGCGCGATTCACGCACCCCCATGCCTCAAAACGGAGCACCGTGTACAGACTAACAAAGCGTTCGGAGAACGCGCAGCCACAGAATGAAATTCTGTGTTCAAAAGGGGCTTGGGGGCGCTGCCCTCAACAAGCAGACGGCAGGAAATGAGAGTGTGTATTAACACACGCATTGCTTGCCGGATTTGTGTGTGGCTATCCACACGCATTGCTTGCCGATAACTAAAACAACCGAAACGGCCTTTGTGCCGCTGTTGGAAATCAACTGAAATTCAAGTATTGGGAGGTAACGACTGTGAGAAAGATTTTGTCCTGCGAGTTCACCCTGGATACCGCCTGCGTGGAACTGCGCCTGGATGATGGGACGCTGCTCTCCATTGACTGCACCGCCGTGGAGAACGAGGTGGCGAACAGTATGTACCAGCGATCAGAGCTGGACTGGCTGATCTACAATGATCCACTGGCCTATGCCGAACTGATTTTGAATGGAGACCCTGAATTATATCTAAAAGTAGTAACAAAGAAAACTCCGTTAGATTGATGGCAAAGAAAATCCGCCAGAAGCAGCACTCTAAAGGATGCGCCTCTGACGGATTTTTTACATCTTATCAATCAAAGCAAATACAACGATCTGCTGTTCTTCGCTTAGTCTTGACCAGCGTTCCAGAAGCTTTTTCTGCGCCTCAGTCAAGGAAACAGGTGAGTCTTCTTCGGCAAACAGTTGAGACAGCGTAATGCCAAAGGCTGTACAGATTTTCTCCAGGGATGGAATGGTAGGAACCATGTTCTTACGATACCATGAGGAGATCGTAGATTGCGGCAAACCGGAGCGTTCTGCAAGCTGATACTCTGTCCAGCCCCGTTCCTCCCGATACGCGGTTATAACCGAGAGAATATCCTTCACCTGCATCACTCCTTTGCTTGTGTTCTTCGTAAATTATACTTTGATAAATCGTTGTGATTTAATCATTCACATCGTATAATTTTAACGATAAACACAACTACAAAGGAGGGGAGAACTTTGAACGGAAAAAGCTGTTTTTTCATCGGGCACAGGGAAACATCGGAGGCAATTTACCCGGCATTGTATGCAGCTGTTGCGCAGCACATTTTGGAATATGGCGTTACAGAATTTATCGTTGGCCACTAATCGACCGCAAAGGCAATAAAAAAGCAGATGCCTCCCTTCGTGACTACGAAATGGTGCCGTTGAAGGAAGACATCCACGAATATTTCCGTCGTGAGGTTCTGCCGTTTGTGGCGGATGCCTGGATTGACGAGAGCAAGACCAAAATCGGCTATGAGATTCCGTTTACCCGCTATTTCTACAAATTCACTCCGCTGCGTCACAGTTCTGTGATTATGGAAGAAATTAAGGCTTTGGAGGAACGCATCCGAACCAGATTGGTGGAGGTGTTTTCCGAATGAAGAGTTATTCGGCTTACAAAAATAGCGGAGTTTCTTGGATTGGTGATATTCCAGCCACATGGAACCTTTCACAGCTACGCTATGTAATTGAATGTCTTGACGGGAAAAGGGTTCCGGTTGAAACTGGCTTGCGTTCCGAAATGCAAGGAAGTATTCCGTATTGGGGAGCAGGCAATATTGTTGATTATGTTGATAGGGCATTGTTCGACGAAGAACTCGTTCTATTAGGTGAGGATGGCGCCCCCTTTTTTGACCATACACGCCCTGTTGCTTTTCACATTACTGAACCTATATGGGCAAATAATCACATCCATGTACTGCGAATAAATCAGAATGCTGACCCCCAATATATTGTTTATGCACTTAATGCTGTCGATTATAAAGAATATATAAATGGAGCGATCCTCAACAAATTGACGCAATCGGCAATGAACCGAATAAAGATACCTCTACCACCTTTAAGTGTTCAAAGGAAAGTTTCAGAATATCTTGATGGTTGTGTGAATACCATATCTAATTTAATCAACGAAAAACAATCTCTTATTGAACGCTTACAAGAAGCAAGCACATCCATTGTTGCTGAGACTGTTACAAAAGGATTGGATAGCAATTCTGCAACAAAGGATACCGGTATAAGCTGGCTTGGGCAAGTTCCTGCCCACTGGCAAGTTCTTACTAATCATCAACTTTTTGCTGAACGGAACATTAAGTGCGCAGAACAGGACGCCGTTTTACTCAGTGTTACCAAATATCTTGGTGTGATTTTGCAATCGCAGGCAGAGGAGCTAAACCTTGCCACCGTTGCCCCGGCAGAAACTACCGAAGGGTATAAGGTTGTCCGAAAAGGCGACCTGGTCATGAATATCATGCGAGCAAAAGATGGCAGCTATGGCATCTCTGGATATGACGGCGTGATCTCTCCTGCATACTGCATTTATTATCCGAGGCAAGAGGTAAATCCTCAGTACCTGTACTACCTGTTCAAGACACCGATGTACATGGAAATTTTCAAAAATTATTCCACAGGCATTGCAGAACACCGGATGCGCTTATATCCTGTGAACTTCTTCAAAATTCCAGCAGTGGTGCCTCCTCTGGAAGAACAGAATGAAATTGTAGCTTATCTGGACAAGCGTGTGAAAGATATTGATGAATTGATTTCTCTCACTCAGCAACAAATCGAAAAACTAAAGGAATACCGCCAAAGCGTCATTTCTGAGGTGGTAACCGGAAAGGTGGCAGTAGAATGAACTATCAAGAATTGTCACCGCAAGGCGAAACTTTGCTGAAAGAAATTATCGACCTCCAGGCCAGTGGTCAGGACAATGCAGCTTATTGGAGCAAGCGGTTTGATGGATTATCCATGCAGCAGGATACCCTGCTCCGGGATACATTTCGAGAGCTGAGAGAATGTGGTTATGTCCACATACAGTGGGCTGACAACATTCCATACTATCTGTCCCTCACAGTGGATGGTCAGAATTATTTCACTAACAAAAAGGCTGCAAAAAAAGCCGAAAGAAAACTCTCACGGCGGGAATGGCGGATTGCTGTCATATCGGCCATGATTGGCGGTATGGTTGGGCTGATCCCCTGGATTTGTACTTTGATAGGAGGTGGTCAATAATGGCAATCGAAACCAAAGAAATTACATTTGAACAAGAGATTGAATACAGCCTGCTTGACCACGGCGGATATATCAAAGGGAATCCCCATGACTATAATCGTGAATTTGCCATAGACACCAAGCAGCTCTTTCGGTTTCTTCAAGACAGCCAGCCCGTAGAATGGGAAAAGCTGTGCAGAAAACACGGCGAGAATGTGGAAACGGGTTTTCTGAAGAAGCTGTATCGTGATCTTGATACATACGGAACATTATATGTGCTGCGGCATGGCGTTGTAGATGCTCCCGCTAAACTATCCCTGTGCTATTTTAAGCCTGCCAGCGGCATGAACCAAACCAGTCAGGCACTTTACGAGAAGAACATTCTCTCCATCACCCGGCAGGTACATTATAGCCTAAAAAATGAGAACTCCATAGATGTTGTGCTGTTCATCAATGGTCTGCCTGTTGCGACGGTGGAACTGAAAAATCCGATCACCGGTCAGACTGTCGAAAATGCAAAGCGTCAATACATGAAAGACCGTGATCCCAGAGAACTTCTGCTTTCGTTCAAAGCCCGATGCCTGGTTCACTTTGCCGTGGATACCGAAGAAGTGTGGATGACCACAAAGCTCAATGGCCTCAATACCTATTTTTTGCCGTTCAATAAGGGAAACAACGGCGGCAAGGGAAACCCTGTTGGGAACAGTACCTACCGGACTTCGTATCTGTGGGAAGAAGTCCTGCAAAAAGACAGCCTGCTGGACATTGTACAGCGATTTATTCATTTGCAGGAAGATAAAAAGAATCCCAAAAAGTCTGTTATGATCTTCCCACGTTACCACCAGCTGGATGTGGTCCGTAAGCTCGTTGCCGATGTTTACGCAAACGGAACTGGTCACAATTATCTGATTCAGCACAGTGCAGGAAGCGGAAAATCCAACTCTATTTCTTGGCTGGCACATCACCTGTCTAACCTGCACGATAAAAATGACAAGGTTGTATTCAACAGCATCATTGTGATTACAGATCGCCTCGTATTGGATATCAAAAATGTGGGAGGCCTGCCCTGCTCCTATGTGTTCATGGCACTGTTCGCAGACGTGCTGGATCATCTGGAATGGAAGACCGGCTTCCGCATTGACGGCATTGCCATGTCGGTGTACAACATCATTGCCGTGGCCATGGTGGGCGTGTGCACCGGTGTGTTCAACGGATGGCTGGCGGGGGCAGGCTATGTGGCCCCCGAGATGGTGGATGGCGTGACCCAGGCAGTCAGCCAGTCTGCTTCCGTGCAGAACATCATCATCTTTGGCTTCGTAGGCCTGGAGGTGTTCACCGGCATCATCCTGACTGTGCTGCTGATTTTCCTCAGCGTGGAAAAGAATATCGGCAAAAAGCAGGCGGAGATCAAGTCCCGCCGTGAAAAAGGCGAAGGGGGTCAAAAAGCGTGAATGCGATCCGGCTGAAAACGGAATATCTGACAAATCCGGTGGGTATCGACATCTCCCGGCCCCGGCTGTTCTGGAACTGTGATCAGGGAGAGAGACAGACTGCTTTTCAAATTGTGGCTGTCGATGACAGCGGCACACCCCTGTGGGACAGCGGCAAGGTGGAAAGCAATTCCATGCGGGCAGAGTGGGGGGGCAGCCCTGTCCCCGCAAAAACGAAGGTGCTGTGGAAGGTGCGTCTTTGGGATGAAAGCGGTGTTCCCGGTCCCTGGGCGGCGGCCACTTTTGAGACCGGCATTGGTCACTGGCAGGCGGACTGGATCACGGGTGACTACAAGGTGAACAAAAAACGGCGTTATCCCGTAGACTGTTTGCGCAAAATCTTCTCTGTTTCCGGGGTGAAAAAGGCCCGATTGTACATCACTGCCTGCGGTCTCTATGAAGCGAAGCTGAACGGAATCCGCGTGGGCAATATGATACTTGCGCCTGGCATTACGGATTACCGCAAGCGGGTGCAGTATCAGACCTGGGATGTAACCGGGCTGCTGCGGCAGGGCGAAAACGAGTTGACCGTGCAGCTTGCCGATGGCTGGTACCGCGGCTCCTGCGGTGCGTGGGGACTAAAAAACCAGTATGGAACGCAGACAAAGCTGCTGGCTCAGCTGGAACTTGTGCATGCCGACGGCAGCACTCGGACCATCGTGACCGACGACAGCTGGGATTGGAGCAGCGACGGCCCCATCCGCTTTGCTGACAACAAGGATGGTGAGGTGGTGGATGCTTCACGCGTCCCCGGCTACGGGGGAAAGGCGAAAGTCACCACCCACAACGTGGTTCCCACTGCTGCTAACAATGTGGCAGTGACCGAGCACGAGCAGCTCAAGCCTACCCTCATCACTACACCCGCCGGCAAAACTGTGCTGGACTTCGGTCAGAACATCGCGGGTTACGCCCGATTCACGGTGAAAGCCCGGGCGGGGCAGAGAATTTTTCTTCGTTTCGGCGAGCTGTTGGACGAAACCGGCGAATTCACCCAGAAGAACATCCAGTGTTCCAACAAGAAAATCACCACCCCCTGCAGCAGGTGGACTACACTTGCCGGGAAGGGGAAAACGACTATAAGACCACCTTTTCCATCTTCGGTTTTCAGTACATCCTGGTGGAGACCGACGTGCCCTTCCGTGCGGAGGACTTCACAGCCATTGCGGTGTATTCCGACATGGAGCGCACGGGATTTTTTGAGAGTTCCAACCCATTGCTGGACAAATTTGTGGAGAACACCGTCTGGAGCGCCAAGAACAACCATGCTGACCTTCCCACTGACTGCCCTACTCGGGAGCGCCACGGCTGGAGCGGCGACGCTCAGATCTTTTGCTCCACCGCCAGCTACCTGTTCGACTATGCTTCCATGGCCCGCAAATTTCAGTGGGATCTTGTGGACGCACAGCACAAAAACGGGTGCTTTACCCAGATCGCTCCGGTGGGCGGCGTGGACCATTACATGAACACCATTGACGGTTCGCCGGGCTGGTCCGATGCGGGGGTGTTCATCCCATGGGAGATATTCAAACGCTACGATGACCGAAAAATTCTGGAGGAAAATTACGGCGCCATGCGCCGCTTTGCCCTTTACAAAATCGGCACGCTGGGCCGTCATTACCTTACCAGTGCCCCCACCGGCATCCAGCGGAAATATCGCAAATACATCTCCAACTACGGGCAGTCCTATGGCGAATGGGCGGAACCGGTGGACGTGAAGCCCTTTGCCATCTCCGATTTTGTCTCTCCGCACCCGGAGGAGACCACTGCCTATATCGTGCTGCTCATGGAGCGGATGGCCGAGATTGCCGGCGTGCTGGGCCGTGAGACAGACGCTGCAGAATACCTTGTGACAGCTCAAAAGGTGCGAGAGGGTTACCAGGCGCTGGTGCGGGGCAAAAAACACAACTTGGACACCGACCGTCAGGCAAAGCTGGTGCGCCCTTTGTACATGAAGCTGCTGGACGAAGAACAGACCGTTTATGCAAAGAAGCGCCTGCTCCGGGCGCTGGACAACTATCGCTGGCGGCTGGGCACCGGCTTTCTTTCCACCCCGCTCATCCTCTATGTTCTGGCAGACATGGACATTGAATATGCCTACCGCCTTTTAGAGAATGAGGAGATACCCGGTTGGCTGTCCATGCCGAAAAACGGGGCAACCACCATCTGGGAGAGCTGGGAGGGAAAGACCGCTCAGGGCGGCGTGGCCTCTCTGAACCACTATTCCAAGGGGCGGTGGTCCAGTGGTTGTTTGACACTATGTGCGGCATCCGGGTGGACGGTGAGAATCACTTTGCCATTACACCCCGGCCCGGCGGGCATTTTACCCGGGCAAAGGCTGCCTACAACAGCGTCTATAGCCGGGTGAGAGCGGCTGGGAAAAGACAGACGGGGGCTGGATGTTCGCGGTGACTGTGCCCGTCAACTGTACGGCAGAGGTCCTTCTGCCGGACGGCTCCGTCCGGGAGCAGGGGCCCGGTACCGCTACCTATCCGATGTGAGAGGAGGACAGCATGAGCATCACACACAGCATGGTCTTTTCTTTTTGCAAAAAGGGTAAACGGCGGTATGTTTCCGGCCAGGACCAGAACTATCCCGCTCGGCGGGCTGAGGAGGAAAAACAGAATCGCTTTGCCAACGCGCCCCGGTCCGTTCACATCTGTCAGGTGCAGGCGGGTGACGTGACGGTAGAGTTGCTGAGCCATCCGAGAAATCCTACGGACAGGATCGTTCTGTACATCCACGGCGGCGGATTCGTGGTGGGCAGCGTGAAGACCCGGCGTATGTTCACAGGGTATCTGGTGACCAAGCTGGGGTTTAATGTGGCGGCCCCGGAATACCGCCTGGCCCCGGAGCATCCTTTCCCCGCGGCTCCGCGGGACTGCTTTGCAGCTTATCGGGCGCTGTTGGAAGAATACGCCCCGGAGCGCATTGTCCTTCTGGGAGAAAGCGCCGGCGGGAATCTGGTGCTGTCGCTCCTTCTTCAGATTAAAGAAGCAGGACTGCCTATGCCCGCAGCGGCTCTTTGCTTTTCTCCTTGTGTTCAGTTCGATCAGACATTTCCAAGTTATACCCGAAATCGGGCCACAGAAGCGATGGTGGATGACCTTTGGACAGAAACGCAGGAAGCTTACCTTGGAATAAAAGACAGCGCCGTTGTCCGCAACTCCTTTGCCGCACCTTACTACGGCAGCTTTGCAGGCTGTCCGCCCATTTGTCTGTGGGCGTCGGAGTCGGAGGTCCTGCGGGATGACAGCCTGATGCTGTTTGAAAAACTCAAGACGGAAGGACATCCCTGCAGACTGTATCTGCGCAAAGGGATGATTCACACATGGCTCATCATTCCCACCATCCCCGAGGCGAGGAAAGACTTGAAAACGGTAAAGGACTGCCTGGACCGGGCGATGGAGGGGACACTGCGAGGCTGCGCCGCCCCGATCCGATTGGAGGACTGGAATGGACAGGATTGAAATGATTTTGACGCAGATGTCCCTGGAGGAAAAGATTGCGCTTTGTTCCGGTAGAAGTTTTTGGGAAACGAAGACATACGAAAAGTATGGCATTCCCTCGCTGTTCATGTGCGACGGCCCCCACGGCCTGCGAAAACAGGAAAATGCTGCGGACATGATGGGAGTGAACGCCTCCCGGCCGGCCACCTGCTTCCCGGCTGAGGTGACCACCGCCGCCAGTTGGGACCCTGACCTGCTGGAACGAATCGGCGTCGCCGTGGCCGAAGAGGCAAAGGAACAGCAGGTGGGCTTGGTGCTTGGCCCCGGGGCAAATTTAAAACGCAATCCCCTGTGTGGACGGAATTTTGAATATTTCAGCGAGGATCCGTTTCTGGCGGGCAAGTTGGCGGCGGGCTTCATTCGAGGAGCCGAAGGCAGGGGCGTCGCTACCAGCCTTAAGCACTTCGCGGTAAACTCCCAGGAGTTCTGCCGCTTCAACTCTGACAGCATTCTGGACGAGCGCACCCTGCGGGAACTTTACCTCACTGCCTTCGAGATTGCCGTTCGGGAGGGAAAACCTTCCACGGTGATGTGCGCCTATCCCAAGCTCAACGGCACCCATTGCAGCGATCACGGACAACTGCTCACCGGCATCCTGCGCAAGGAGTGGGGGTTTGATGGTATGGTGATCACCGACTGGGGCGCTATGAACGACCGTATCGAGGGCTTTCGGGCGGGGTGCGACCTGAACATGCCCGGAGGAAGCGGCTATATGGAAAAAGATGTGCTGAAAGCGGTGAAATCCGGTGTGCTGCCGGAAAGTGCGGTGGACACTTCTGCCCGGCGGGTTCTGAAACTGGTACTGCAGGCGGCAGAAAGGCAGAAGAAACTCTGTGCCTGTGACTACGGTGCTCATCATACTCTTGCCCGGGAGGCGGCAGAGGCCGGAGCCGTTCTGCTGAAAAATGAGGACGGCGTGCTCCCTTTGGACGCAACTGCAAAAGTTGCCGTCGTAGGTGCGATGGCCCGGCAAATGCGTTACCAGGGAGCAGGTTCCAGCCACATCAACCCTCTGCGGCTGAGCCAGCCGCTGGAGGCACTTCCTGGCGCAATTTATGCGCCAGGCTGCGATGACCGGGGCGAAACGACCGAGACGCTGCTCCTTGAAGCGGCGAACGCCGCCCGCGGTGCAGACACGGCAGTGGTGTTCGCGGGACTGCCCGGCCATTTGGAGTCGGAGGGCTTTGATCGGGCAGATATGAGGATGCCGCAAGGGCACATTCGCATGATCGAGGCTGTGGCACAGGCAAACCCCAATACCGTTGTGGTTCTGCTGTGCGGCTGCGCGGTGGAGTGCCCCTGGGCTGACAGGGTTAAGGCCATCCTCTACATGGGCCTTCCCGGCCAGGCAGGAGGCGAAGCGGTGGCCGACCTGCTCTATGGCAGGGCCGACCCCGGCGGCAGGCTGGCGGAAAGCTGGCCTTTTGTCTACGGCGACGTGCCCTCTTCGGAGATTTACGACAAAACGAAGGACGCCCTTTATGAGGAGGGCATCTATGTGGGCTACCGCTTCTATGACAAGGCGGGTGTCCCGGTGCGGTGGCCCTTCGGCTTCGGCCTGAGTTACACAAGCTTTGCCTATTCCGACCTGACCATTGGGGGAGATACCGTTTGTGTGACGGTGAAAAACACCGGCGCGCGGGCCGGGTCCGAGGTGGTGCAGATGTACATTGCGCCGCCTTCCGGCGGGCTGCACCGCCCGGTGCGGGAACTGAAAAACTTCCGAAAGGTATTTTTGCAGCCCGGCGAAAGTGAGACGGTGACCTTTGCACTGGACGAGCGCGACTTTGCCCTCTGGCAGGACGGCTGGCGGGTGCCCGGCGGGCATTACACGGTGCACATTGGCGGCCTGAGTGCTGTCATCGAAAAGGCGGGCGCAGAACTGGTGCCACCGGCATGGCAGGCAGGAAGCTGGTACGAGACCTGCGCGGGCAAGCCCTGCCAAAAAGAATGGGAGACCATGCTGGGCAGGCGATATGTGCCACAAACGCCCCGGAAGGGCAGCTTTACCATGGACAACACCGTGGAGGAGATGAAGGACACCTCGCTGGTGATGCGGCTGTTCCATGGGGCGGTGGAACATACCATCGCTCGCTCCTTTGGCGGCAAGAAAGACCGTGAAAATCCGGAGTTTCGCATGCTGATGGCCTCCTCGGTAGGCTCTCCTCTTCGCAGCATGCAGATCTCCGGCGGCATGAAAGATGGCCTGATGCAGGGCTTGCTGGAAATGGCCAACGGCCATTATCTGCGTGGCATCTTGCGCATGATCAAGGGGGAATAAAGATGAGATACTGCCTTGCCATTGACATCGGTGCCTCCTCCGGACGCCACATTGTGGGCTGGATGGAAAACGGCAGAATGCAGACGGAAGAAGTCTATCGTTTCGCCAACGGCGTGCGCAGAGAGAAGGGTCATTTGGTGTGGGATGTGGAGACCCTGTTTCGGGAGGTGAAAGAGGGCATCGCGGCGGCTAAGGCTCGCTTTGCGACCATCGCCAGCCTTTCCATCGATACCTGGGGCGTGGATTACGTTCTTCTGAAAGGTGACAGAGAAGTACTGCCCGTCTATGCCTATCGGGATGGACGCACCGAAGCAGTCGTGTCGCTGGTGCATCGGCGGATGCCTTTTTCGGAGTTGTACCGCCGCACCGGGTGTCAGTTTCAGAGCTTCAATTCCCTCTATCAGCTTTATGCTGACAAGATATCCGGACGGCTGGATGGAATCACCGGCCTTTTGATGCTGCCGGAGTATCTGCTCTGGAAACTGTGCGGTGCGCAGGTGAGGGAGTATACCAATGCCACCACCACCGGACTGGTCAGCACCTGCACCGGGGAATACGACAACGGCATTCTGGAAGCAATGGACTTTCCCCGACAGCTGTTTCCAAAACTCTCCCGGCCCGGAAAGGTTCTGGGGGAATATGAGGGAATAAAATGCGTTCTCTGTGCCACCCACGATACTGCCTCGGCGGTAGAGGGAATCCCCATGGAGGGGAATCAACCTTATCTTTCGTCGGGCACGTGGTCTCTGCTGGGAGTCAAGACATCACGTCCGCTGACCGGCGAAAGCAGCCAAAAAGGCAACTGGTCCAACGAGGGCGGGGTGGGCTACAACCGTTATCAGAAAAACATTATGGGCATGTGGCTGGTCAACCAGCTGCGAAAAGAATTGTGCAACGGGCTGGGTTTTGCAGAAATCGTCCAGGCTGCGCAACAGAGCGACTGCGACGTGTCGGTTGACGCCAACGCCCCCGGATTTTTGGCGCCGGAAAGCATGAAGGATGCCTTTGACGCAGCTACCGGCGGTGCGCTGAAGGACGTGGGCGGCTATTTCCGCTGTGCTTTCCGTTCGCTGGCGCAGTGCTATGGTCAGGCTCTGCAGGAGTTGGAGATCAACACCGGGCGCAGTTTTGAAAAGTTGTATGTGGTGGGCGGAGGAGCTAAAAATGTCTGGCTCAACCGTCTGACACAAGAGGCTACCGGCAAAACCGTCATCGCTCTGCCCATCGAGGCCACGGCCCTGGGCAATCTCAAAATTCAAATGGAGGCGGTACAATGAGTTACGAACAGGCAAAAGCCAGATACGCAGCGCTGGGGATCGATACCGACGCGGCCATCGCCCGGCTGAAAAGTGTCCCGGTTTCTCTGCACTGCTGGCAGGGGGACGATGTCAGAGGCTTCGACACAGACCCTGCAAAACCCCTGACCGGGGGCATTCAAACTACGGGCAACTACCCGGGGCGTGCACGGACCCCGGAGGAACTGATGGCGGACATCGATCAGGTGCTGAAGCTCTGCCCCGGCACCAAAAAACTGAATCTTCACGCCAGTTATGCTATTTTTGAAAAGGGAGAGTGGGCGGACCGGGAGAAGCTGGAACCAAGGCACTTTAAAAAGTGGGTGGATTTTTGCAAGGCGCGGGGGCTCGGATGCGATTTCAACCCCACCTTTTTCTCCCATCCCAAGGCCGAGAGCCTGACCCTTTCTTCTCCGGAAGCAGAGGTGCGCCGGTTCTGGATCGACCACGGAAAGGCATGCATTCGCATCTCCAGCTATCTGGCCGAAGAGCTGGGCCAGCCTTGCATCATGAACATTTGGACGGGCGACGGCTTCAAGGACATTCCCGCAGACCGGATGGGTCCGCGGATGCGGTATCGGGAGGCCCTTGACGAGATCCTTTCCGAGCCTTACGATTTCGCCAGGGTCAAACCTTGCGTGGAGAGCAAGGTGTTCGGCATCGGCGTGGAGGCCTGTACTGTGGGCAGCGCCGAGTTCGCCCTCAGCTACGCCGCCATGAACCGGGAAAAGTGCATCCCGCTGATGGACAACGGTCACTACCATCCTACCGAAGTGGTGTCCGACAAGATACCGGCTCTGCTGACTTTTTTTCGGGAAATCGCGCTTCACATCACCCGCCCCATTCGTTGGGACAGCGACCATGTGGTACGGCTGGATGACGAAACCCAGGAACTCTGCAGGGAAATCGTCCGCTGCGGCGGCCTGGAGGGCCGGGTGAAGATTGCGCTGGATTACTTTGACGCATCCATCAATCGGATCGCCGCCTGGACCGTAGGTTTTCGCAATGTGCAGAAGGCGCTGCTGATGGCTCTGTGCACCCCGGATCTGACTGCATTGCAGAACAAAAATCGCTGGACGGAGCTGATGATTCTGCAGGAAGAACAGAAGACTCTGCCCTTCGGAGAAATCTGGGCGCAGTATTGCCGCGTATGCGGCGTCCCTGTCGACGGCGAGTGGTTCGCCGGGGTGAAGGCATATGAGAACGAAATTTTGAAAAGAAGAGGCTGACGGGCATGAATAATATTTTAAATGCTCCATTTATGGAAGAAATGAGAAAGACTACGGCGAATATGTACCGCCTTGGATGGGACGAGCGAAACGGAGGAAATATCAGTTGTCTGCTGGACGAAGGGGAGGTGCGGGAATACCTCGACCTGAACGTCGTTCTGCGCACCATTCCCCTGGGGTTTAACGCGGCCCCCCTGGCGGGACGGTTGTTTCTGGTCACCGGCACGGGAAAGTATTTCAAAAATATGGATGCCGACTCGGAGAACAATCTGGGCGTGGTGCGCATCACATCGGACGGTCAAGCCGCCGATCTGCTGTGGGGTTACCGGGACGGAGGCCGGTTCACTTCGGAATTCCCGGCCCATCTCATGAGCCACATTGCGCGTCTTGCGGTGGACCCCGAAAACCGCGTGGTGATGCACACCCATCCCACCCATACGCTGGCGATGAACTATATCCATGAGCTGGACGAAAAGAAGTTCACCCACACCCTTTGGGAGATGTGTACGGAGTGCATTGTAGTTTTCCCGGAGGGAGTGGGCGTGTTGCCCTGGATGCTCTGCGGCACAACCTCCATCGGCGAGGCCACTGCGGCTAAGATGAAGGATTTCCGCCTGGTGGTCTGGGCCATGCACGGTATTTACGGGGCAGGCAAAACGATGGATGAGACCTTTGACTTGATCGAGACCGTGGAAAAGGCCGCTCAGATCTACATGCTTACCGCCCATCTTCCACGGCGTAATACAATTCAGGACGATCAGCTTCGGGAGTTGGCAGAGTTTTTTGGAGTCAACTATCGCAAAGATTTCCTCTCATAAGGATCATCAATATTGAGCGATTGCAGTAATAGAAGAAACCGTTGCTTCTGCCTTGCTTTTTGAAAAGGAATCGCTTATAATTGGGGTCAAATAAGCCGTTGCAGAGAAGTCCGAATGAACAGGAGGATGATGATGCTGATTGCTACAACAGATGAAATTCCTGGAAAGAAGTATGAGGTCCTTGGAATTGTTGAGGGGAGTACCGTTCAGTCGGTTCACATTGGCAAAGATATCATGAATTCTTTGAAAACACTGGTTGGCGGGGAACTTACATCCTACAATGAAATGATGAACAATGCGCGCAAATTGGCCACGGAAAGAATGTTGGAGAATGCTCGCGCATTGAATGCAGATGCAGTTGTTTGTGTGAGATACTCTTCCTCGTCCATTATGCAGGGGGCTGCCGAGATTATTGCTTACGGGTCAGCAGTCAAATTTGTTTCGCAATAAACAATAACAGCAGAGTGCCGTCGGCTTTTCGAAAGCCGACGGCACTTGTGTTTCTGTGAGGGACGGAAAGGTTATTGCTGCTGTTGGGTATAGAACCGATCCAACCAGATATCGCAGAGTTTGTAGGTCCCGAGGAGCAAGGAAATCAACACAGGCGCGCACACGGCAGGAACAGAAAATAAGACAACACCCCGCAGCAAGGTGCTGCAGAGCAAGCATACCAACAGGGCAGCAAGGAAAAACAAGAAAGCCTTTTTATCTGAAGAAAGTCCTTTTTTCTGAACACTTTTTGAAAAAGAAGTTCGACAGATATATAGGACCAAGGCTCCTGCTGCACCGGGAATAAAAAGAAAGTTGATCAGCGAACCGAGACTGACGGGCAGGTATGGCCAGCTGTTTTGTACAAGTGCCTGCACCAAAGCGGAAATTGCCCAGATAATGGCTAAAATTCCCAGATAAAGGCCGCCGCTTCCCAGACCGTTGACGGCGAATTCCAACCATGTGCGGGAAGGTAGTTCTGCTAGCAAGGCGTCGCAAAAATCTTTTCCATCGCCCAGAACATCTGCCATGGAATCACCGCGGGTCTGCCCTTCCAGCATGATTTGAAGAATATCGCGCCGGACACGCTCCTGCTGGTATTCACTGACGCGGGAACCTCGCAGGTACACCACAATATCGGTTTCCAGTGCCTGATTTTCCGGTGAGAGAAGTTCGGAAAGCTGATTGTTCTCTTTCATCATTTTACGCACAATTCGATTCATAAAGATGCAGCCTCCTTTTTTCGATCGGACAGCAGACGGTCGACCGCCTGTGTCAGCTCGCGGTAATGCTCTACAAACTGACGGTACTCCTGTTGACCTTGTGGTGAAAGGGAGTAATACTTCCGTTTTGGTCCCAGTTCGGAAGGACGATAAACCGATTGCACCCATCCGTTTTTTTCCAAACGCAGCAGCAGGGGATAAATGGTGCCCTCGGTGATCTTTCCGAACCCATAGGCCTGTAACTGCTGAGAAATTTCGTAACCGTAAGTTTCCTGATCGGATATGATCGCCAGAATGCAGCCTTCCAGTGTTCCTTTGAGCATTTGAGAAGGGATCAAGCGAGATCACCTACCTTGCAATACAAAATACTGTGGCTATATTGTATTGCATAATACTGCTTTTGTCAAGAGAAAACCCGGGCAGCTTCTAGAAGCTGCCCGGG
>NZ_JBBMFA010000097.1:0-8855 GCF_040096265.1 Ruthenibacterium intestinale | reverse complement strand
GACGGCTGCACGGCCGCCCCGCTTCTTTTTCAGCTTGCGCGTATGGGAAAAAAGGCCTATACTCGAAAGAAGTGAGATTTGAACGGAAGGAAATGGCGATGGACAAAGAATATCTCATTCGTGAAAAGCCGGCAAAGGCACTTTTGGCTTTTGCTTTTCCCATGATCGTGGGAAATCTGTTCCAGCAGTTTTACACCATGGCGGATTCCATGATCGTAGGACGCTTTGTGGGAGAAGATGCTCTGGCGGCGGTCGGAGCTTCCTACTCGCTGACCACGGTGTTCATCTCCATTGCCATTGGCGGTGGCGTGG
The DNA here is from genome assembly GCF_040096265.1 of Ruthenibacterium intestinale. NCBI lineage: Bacteria > Bacillati > Bacillota > Clostridia > Eubacteriales > Oscillospiraceae > Ruthenibacterium > Ruthenibacterium intestinale. Next base: position 8,543 of record NZ_JBBMFA010000097.1, on the reverse strand, counting down.
GTGCTTCGGTGCTCACCAGTCAGCACTTCGGCGCCCGTCAGTACGAACGCATGCGCACATCCATCGATACGGCGCTGCTTTCGTTTCTGGCGCTCAGCCTGACGCTGGCCGGGATTGGTCTGGGGTTCGGTACGCAGATTTTGCAGCTGCTGAACACGCCGGAAAATATCATGGCAGATGCCACTACCTATCTTCGAATCTATTTTTTGGGGCTGCCCTTTCTGTTTATGTACAATGTGCTGTCCTCGGTGTTCAACTCTCTGGGTAAGTCCCGCATCCCGCTGTATCTGTTAATTTTTTCGTCGGTACTGAACATTGTTTTGGACTATGTTCTGGTGCGGTATGGCCATTTGGGCGTGGCGGGCGTGGCCTGGGCCACACTGATCGCCCAGGGGCTTTCGGCGCTTTTGTCTTTTTTGATCCTGCTTCGCCAGCTCCGGGAATACCGGCAGGCGGGCAGCGTGGTCTGTTTTGAAGGGGCGGAGCTGGGGCGTATGGCCCGTGTGGCATTGCCGTCTATTTTGCAGCAGTCTACGGTGTCCATCGGAATGATGCTGGTGCAGTCCGTGGTCAACGGGTTCGGCTCGCAGGTGCTGGCAGGCTACACGGCGGCGTCCCGGCTGGAAAGTTTCTGCATTGTGCCCATGGCTGCCATGGGCAATGCCATCTCTTCCTACACTGCGCAGAACATCGGCGCCAAACGTCTGGACCGCGTGCGCAGCGGTTATCGGGCCGGCTATGCCATTGTGGCGGGCTTTGCCGTTCTGCTTTGTGTGCTGTTTGAACCCGCCCCGGAATGGTTTATCTCTCTGTTTTTGGGGGAAGACGGCACCGCAGCTGCGCTTCAGACGGGAACGGCTTATCTGCGGTTTATCTGCTGGTTCTATGTGCTGATCGGCCTGAAGATGCTCACCGACGGATTGCTGCGGGGCGCACGGGATATGGTCATGTTTACAGTTGCCAACATGGCCAACCTGTTTTTGCGGGTTTTTGTGGCAGTGGTGTTTGCGCCGCGGCTGGGTGTGGCGATGGTTTGGTATGCAGTTCCTCTGGGCTGGCTGGTCAACTATCTGATCTCCTTCGCCCAGTACCGGACGGGAAAATGGAAGCAGAAAAGCCTGCAAAGTTCATAATGTTTTCCGCAAAATGGAAAAGCGTCCGCATAAGCGGACGCTTTTTTTACAGTCGGTTCAAATGTTCGGGCTTCACCCAGTTTTCCAGATAGCCACAACTGCGGCAGATGTAGCGCTCTACCAGCACCTTGTTGCCTTTGTGAAGACCGGTGTATACGTTGATCCCGCGGCTGAACAGCCATTCCGAGGCAGGAATGAGGACAATGTCGGTCCCGCCGCATTTGGGACAGCAATGGGTGTTTCGCATATCAGTACTCCTTCTGCTCCATGATCCGGATGGAAACCCGGCAGGAAACGAGAACGATCACCGCAAGAGCGGCAAGGGCAATCAAAATGACCACAGGCCAGTTGACGCTGGACCAGTCCATATTCGCCAGCCAGGGGCCCCAATAGGAGACCGTGGGGAAAATGGCCACAAAGGGGACCAGGAACGTCAACGTTGTAGGGATGCGCGATTTTTCTATGCCGAGTTTGAGATAGAGCGGAATATCCACGGAAATCACAAGGGAGTAAATAATCAGGATCGCCAGGCCACCGCCTACACCCAAAATCAGATTTTCCACGGCATCCTCTCCGTTGTGGAACAAAACCGTGTCCACGGCCGCACTGAACAGGCTGGCCAGAAGCCCCACTGCATACATGCCGCCATAGTAAATCAGGTATTTGGAGATCACCAGGTCCCTTGGCGTGATGGGAAGCGTCAATGCATAAGCGTTCCAGCGGGAGCTTTCATCCAGAGAAAAAATGGAGATCAGGCTCATGGTCACGCCCAGCATCAGCATGGCGGGCAGCATGGACATGGTTTTCATTGCGACGCCAATGATGAGATAAATCACCAGCAAAAGACCGATCTGGCGAATCAGGTATCCGCGAATGGAGTAGAAGTCTTTCAGAATGAGGCCGAAAATCGGATGTGTTTTCATACGGTTTCGTCGCTTCCTTTCACAAAAAAGGTCATGATGTCGTCAATGGATGCCGGTTCTGTCAGCAGCTCGGGATAGGCTTTCCGAACCAGCGGCGCATTGTCCACCAGAAATTCCAAATCGAACCGGCTTTCCCGGTGACCGAGGATATGCGCCTGCTCAAAGCGGGAAAGCTCTCCTTTGCCACATTTGCAAACAGCGAACCGCTCCAGCAGCGTATCCTTTTCCATTTGAAACACAATTTGTCCGTTGTGAATGAACACGATGTAGTCCGCCACCTTTTCCAGATCGCTGGTGATGTGGCTGGACAGCAGAATGCTGTGATTTTCGTCTTCGATGAATTCCAAGAACAAATCCAGAATTTCGCTGCGCACCACCGGGTCCAGGCCGCTGGTGGCCTCGTCCAGGATCAGCAGTCTGGGGTGATGGGCAAGCGCTGTGGCAAATGCGGCTTTGACGCGCATTCCGCGGGAGAAGTCCTTGACCGGCTTTTGCGCCGGAAGGGAAAAGCGCTTACAGAAGTCCTCGTACAAAGCGGCGTCCCAGCGGGGATGGAGCTTGGCCATGACAGAACCGATTTCCCGCATGTTCAAAACGGGGGAGAAGAAGCTTCCTTCCATCACAATGCCAATGTCTTCACCGATGAGACGGCGGTCTTTGACCGGATCTTTGCCAAAGACACGGATGTTTCCGCCATCGGTATGCAGCAATCCCAGAATCGATTTGATCGTTGTTGTTTTGCCTGCTCCGTTTTCACCGATGAATCCCACAATGGTGCCGGTCGGCACGTTGAAGGATACATTTTGCAGACTGAAATCCTTGAAATGCTTGGAAAGGTTTTGTACCTCAACCGAATATTCCATTATTCTTCCTCCCATAACAGCGAAAGCTGCTGAAAAAGTTCTTCGCGGGTTACACCGCCCCGCCGGGCAGCGTCCACAGCCTGCTGCAAAATATCCTCCGTCTGCCGCAGCGCTTCTTCGTGCAGCAGTTCGACATTTTGCGCTGCCACAAAACTGCCTTTTCCCGGTACGGTGACCACAAAACCGTCCCGCTCCAGGTCTTCGTAGGCTCGCTTGGTTGTGATAACGCTGATGCGCAGTTCCTTTGCCAAAGTGCGAATACCGGGCAGGGCGTCCCCTGCTTTCAGTTCGCCGGAAAGAATCTGCGCCTTGACCTGCGAGGTGATTTGCTCGTAGATGGGCTTGCCGGATGTGTTGCTGATCAGGATATCCATAGTACACCTCAAAGTAATTCTGTATATATACTGTATGAACAGTATATAACGGTAATTACAGTTTGTCAATAGATACGCAAAAAAATTCCCCATGCGGTGATCCGCATGGGGAAGAAAAATTTTTTAGAGTTTGGAATAGCCGAAGCTGTTGACCAGGGCGTCAATGCGCTGCCCGGCTTTGCACATGGGGCAATCGTGTACTGCGCAGCTTTGGTAATCCGGGATATCCTCCTGATGGAAGATGGCGTTAATGGGAAAGCCTTCCACTTCTGCCACATTGGAGAAAATCGAAGCAACGCCCGCTACCGTGCCGCCATAGTACGAAATGCACTCGGCGCTTTTCCGGACGGTGATGCCAGTAGTGACGCTGGCCATCAAAATCAGTACATGTTTATTCTGTACCATCGGCTGCAGATTGTCGCGGAAAATCAGCTGGCTGGTGCCGTTGGTTTCCGGGGTAATGACATAAATCGTGTTATGCGCATTCATGGAATGAAGGCCTGCCCGGGTCAGTTCCTGTGCCAAAAGCGTGCCCACCACCTGCATGCCGTCCAGGCATACAATGGTGTCGATCACCGTATTCAGCATGTAATCTCCCGCCAGATTCTGTGCCACTTCTGTCGCCTCGGAAATGCGGCTTTTCAGGGTGGTCATGTCAAGATAGTAGTTTACATGCGAGTGGTTGGTGGCAAAATGTCCGGGAACAACTTTCAGAGGAATGCTGCTGTTTTTGGTGTACAATTTGACAATGCGTTCTTCCATAAAAGCATCTCTCCATTTCAAAAAGCGCTCATTCTGTGGAATGAACGCTTTTTTTTATATTATCATGCTTCTCAAAAGAATACAATAAAATTCATGGATTTACCTTGGATTTGCACTTTTTGCACAAATAACGAGAGATAAAACAGGAGATATCACAGAGTCCCAACGCGGCATAGGGGACCAGCAGAACCGAATAGTTAATAATATAGAGGCTTTTGGCTTCCCAAAAGGTATGGAACACAAATCCACCGAACACGACCAGAACAGGGATCAAATACTCCGCACGCCAGTTCTTTCGTCTGTTCCAAAGAGCGGCTGCCGCACCGGTGTACAAAAGCGTCTGCAGCGCGTCGGCCCACAGGACCAATCCGTCGTGGACCGGCCCGGCATAACAGGCCTGAATCCAATTGGGTGCCAGCTGATCGGTCAATGCATTTTTGCTGATCCAGAAAGTCGCGTACGTAGGTTCGCACCATTGGCTGATGGTTTTCAATCCAAAAAAGTGCAGCGCGTAGCTTGGATGTGAACAGAACTCGGCGAAGCTGGTTCCAATGGAGGCAATTGCCTGTTGCGCGATGGCGTCGTTGTCGAATTGATGAAGCACATACAACATGTCGTTGTATTCATTGTACCAGCCCGGCGCCAGCGGCCCGGTTTGTAATCCCATGGCAATCCAGGCCCAGAAGGTTTCCCCGTTGTGCAGGTCATACCCGGAACGCTGTTCCATGACAAAAAGCAGCAGCTCTCCGGCACCGAGTGCCAGAATCACACATGCAGCCAGTCCCAGCACAGGACGCACAGATTTGCGGTGCAGTGCAGCTGTCAAAAACAGCAGTGCCAGACCGACCAGAAACACTGCACTGTTGGGTTTGGCAAGCATTGCCAGCATGATACATAAGGCAGAACCTGTATAAAAGCGGATTTTGCCACTGTCAGTGGCACGCAGCGCGAAGAATAGAGCTCCGACCGAAAAGGCAGCGGAAGCCAGTGTTCCATAGATAAAGGTGGACAGCAGGGCAATAGGATAAAAGGCAATGCACAAAAAAGCTGCCAGGCACAGGGCTTTTTTATCAGGATTGAAAAGTTCTGTCAAGCGAAGCAAAAAATACACAAGAAGTGCGGCAAAAAACGCGTTGAACAGTTGAAAGGCAAAGAAACAGTGCCCGGCTCCGAACAGTTTCATCACCAAGGCGGCCCAAAGGCTCGTGGCCAGCTGATAAGGAAACTGCGAAAAATAAGCACCCGGCCGCAAAAGCGAGTAATCGCCAACCAGAAGATTCTGTGCGTTTTGGTAAATGAATATTCGATCGGCGGTAGGCATTGTGTTGTTGAAGAATGCCCACAGCCCCCCAAAAACAAAAACGAACAGACACGCAAAAAGGATGATCCCACAGCGGGAGATCTTTTTACAGTGAGGCAGTACCCATGCGCTCAGTGCGAAAAAGATGCCGCAGCAGATCAGAACGGGCAAAAGCGAAGAACAGGAGTACTGGGGGATTTCGTCATAACTTTCTGGGAAGTATGTGGTGACAACCAAACTGCAAAGAGCCAGCGACGCACATAAAATAAGCGTACAAAAAAGAAAGAACACACGCACAAAGCGGTAGAAACGCGGTGCGTGAGAAATTTGATCCGGCATACAAGAGCCTCCTTTTGCTGCTTGTATCATCATACCAGAACAAGAACGCTTTTTACAATTCATTCATGCAAATTTGTTATCTGCATGGTATACTTTTAGTGGAAAGAAAAACCGCAGTTTTGACGTAACCGCGAGAAAAGGAACTTGGTGACCATGAATCTATTGTTTTTCTTGACGCCGAAAGCAGAAGTGGCGTACTTATACGATGATTTTACTGTCCGGCAGGCGCTGGAGAAAATGGAATATCATCGTTATTCTTCCATTCCCATTTTAAATCGGAAAGGGGAATATGTAGGGACTATTACAGAGGGCGATTTGCTCTGGGCCATTAAGCGAACACATAATCTGAATTTGCAGGAGGCAGAAGATATGCCTCTGATGAGTGTTCCCCGTAAGCACGATTATCAGTGTGTCTCCGTGGATACGGATATGGAGAAACTGATTGCGGCAGCTATGAAACAGAACTTTGTACCGGTGATCGATGGCAAAGAAAGCTTTATTGGCATTGTAAAACGCAACAGCATTATCCAGTTTTGCTATGATCGCTATAAGCAGGCGGAAAATTGTGTCGGATATGGGGCCGAAAGAAGAATTCGTTCACAATTCTCGCAAAAAAATATTGACAATTGATTTCGAATCCGCTATAATAATTTTTGCCGTCAGAAAAGACGGCAATGTCCGGGTGTAGCGCAGTTTGGTAGCGCGCTTGAATGGGGTTCAAGAGGCCGTGAGTTCGACTCTCGCCACTCGGACCAAGAAAAAACCACGTAGATACGCTATTTTATGGCGATTTCTACGTGGTTTTTTCATTGGTTTTTACTCATCATTTTGGACTTGACCACGATTTTGACCATTTTTGTAATGGTCTGTGGTGATCCCTGTTAATCTCTGAATGCTGTTTCGGCGCTTTGCGGGAAGCGCATGAGAGTAAATATCGCCGGTAATCCGGATGGTTGTGTGCCCCAACCAGTCAGATACAACTTTCAACGGAATATCCTGCTCCAATGCGCGGGTTGCAAAGGTGTGGCGCAAAGAATGTAGTGTGAAATTGGGCTCTTCGACTTCACTGATATCTTTGTGGAGTTCTTCGGCTCGGATGATACGCATTTGTTTTCGGATGAGTGCTAAGGTCTGTGCGACATGAGGCCGTTCCAATATTTGTCCGGTTTTGGTTGCGAAAATCAAATTGAGATCTGTGTAGGCGTTCCCGAGACGTTTTTTCTCCGCGTTTTGCAGTTCACGCTGACGTTTCAAAATTTCGATTGCTTCATCCAGAAGCTCCATATCACGAGAACGCTTTGTCTTGGTAGGGGCGAAGACCATGTGCGAGATATCGTTTTCATCGCGTTCCCGTCGTACGGCTTTTGTAATATGAAGAATCTTGTTTTCAAAATCCACATTATCCCACGTGAGTCCCAGTGCTTCTCCTGGTCGCAATCCTGTTGCAATTTGCAGCATAAACAGATTGGCGAGCCTCTGTCCGCGCAGCGCGCGGATAGCCGGAATGGAGAAATATTGAAATAAAAACCGATGAGCGCATGACGGACGCTCATCGGTTTTTTGTCAGAGTTTAATTCGGGCGACCTTTCCCCGGGGCGGATGTACGCATTTGCTGCTTAAAAGCCACAGCGCCGGAATGTTTTGGGCAAGCGCCTGCGGCGGAAAGGGAGTGTAACCGTCCGTCAGAACAATGATGCTGGCGAGCGGTTTTTTGGACATGTGCCTGCTTTCCTTAGCGCAGACAAACGGATTTCCGGTTCGTAAACAGTATAACGAAAGAGGTTGGACAAAAATGGTCCCTGTGCAAAAACACTCCCCCTGCATTTTTGACGAGGGAGTGTCTGCAATACAAGTTAGGCCCAAAGATCCCCGATTCGCACCAGGTCCGACGTGCAGAGAAGACCTTGACATGTAGCGTCAAACAGCTGTTCCGGAAGCGGCTTGCCGGAACGAATCCATTCCGACAGGAGCAAAAGATCCAGCGGCGGAACGGCTGTTTTGGGGGGCAGGCCTGTTTGACAAGGGTCGATTTCATCCAAAAAGAAAAATTCTTCCTTCAGCGTGAGGCCGGAAAGCCAAAACGAACCGTCCGCTTCGGGAAAGGTTCGGGATGCGTTGCGGCAAGGGACAATTTCCACCACAACGCTCCATAAAGGATCTCCGTATTTCTGCCGAAGAAGGATAAGATCTCCGGGATGGTAATCCTGTGCACGGCATAGAAGTATCCCGGGCACCTGCGCACAAGGTGCTTCTACGCCGATTCCGTTTTGATACAGTACCCACCGTGAATGAAGCGGCTGCCCGTCAAAACGAAACATCCATTCCCGCTTCCATTCGCAGTCCGGGCTGTATTCCCGAATGTCAAAAAAATAGGACCAGCCGGATGTCATCCATTCTTCCTGCGAGAGATCGTCCTCTTTCAGGAGATCTATTTGTCGATGGAAAAATTGTTTTCCGGCGGCATATGCATCGCCAAAAGAAGGAAACAAATCGACCACGGACGGATCGCGGAAGACCGGGGCACCACATTCCGACTGCAGAAAGCAGTTCAAAAAATAGATCATGGGACTGGCATCCTGTCCTTTCGTTTATTTTGGAATTTCGCGTTTCATGCCGCCGCAACGGACGCAGCGGAAGTTGACCCAGTTCTGGTTGCGGCAGCCTTCGCGGGCGCAGCCGATGGCACCGCATTTCGGGCAGCGGTACATGATCGAACCGCAGCTCTGTCCATTCGGCTTTTTCATAAAACAAACAGCACTCATTGAGGTTCATCTCCTTGTATTATAGAGTAGTAGTTATTAGAGCCCCTCTCCAAGGGCTGTGCTACACTGTAAGGGATGCTGTGGATT